>CAMNDA010000339.1 GCA_946534745.1 uncultured Verrucomicrobiota bacterium
CCCGCCTCGTCGCCTCCGGCCGCCGCGGCCGCGGTGGGCGGCGGCGCGCCGAACGGGGCGCGGTGCAGGATGATCTCGTAGCGCTCGCGCTCCGGCATGCCGGAGGAGGCCGCGCCGCCCGCGCCCGCGGGGGCGTCGGGAACCGGATCGGCGGCCGGCGCCGCGGCCGCCGCGAGGAGGGCGAGGGCGGCGGCGCGGAACATCCTACTTGACGGTGCGGCGCGTCGTCTTGACGAGCGCCTTCCAGAGCTCCTCCGGCGTCTTGGCCGCGAGGATATCCTTGCGGTTCGCCTCGCGGGAGAAGGCGTCCGCGAGCCCGGCGAGCAGGCGCAGGTAGAACGTGCTCACCGCGGTGGGGATCGTCGAGAAGAAGACGAAGTTCGCGACGCCGCCGTCCGCCCCGCCCCACGGGATGCCCTTGCGGCTCACGCCGAGCGCGAGCGAGAGGCCGCCGCCCTCGATGCCGCGCACGTGCGGGAACGCGAGCGCCGGCCCGACGCCTGTCGGGCAGGTCTCCTCGCGGGCGAGCGCGGGCTCGACGAGCTTCTTCGCGTCGTCGACGAAGCCCGCCTTCTGCAGCGTGCGCGCGAGCTCGGAGATGGCCTCCTGCGCCGTCTTGGCGCGCAGCTCGGGCACCATCAGCTCGGGGGCGGAGAAGCGCGCGACGCCGACCTTCGGCTCGCCGGCGGAGCGCTTCGGGCGCGCGGCGACCCAGCGGGCGCCGTCCGCGTCGTAGAGCACGCGGGCGCAGCTCGGGCACGTCACCAGCTCGCGGCAGAGCTTCACCGCCTGCACCTGCGAGATGGCGATGCGCATGCCGCACATCGAGCACTTGCCGTCGATCATCTGGGCCGTGACGATATGGTCCTTCTTCGAGAGGCGCGCGTAGATCGTCTTCGCGGCGGGGACGAGGCTCTCGGCCATCGCGTCGATGGACGCGTTGAGGGCGGAGGTGTCCGCCGCGGGGCCGCGGATGGAGCGCTGTTCGTCGCGGATGAGGGTGAGCTCCTGGAGCTGGATGAGCTGGTTGATCGTGCTGCGCATGGGAGGGGAATCGTTCGTCGTGCCGTGCCGGGTCCGGACGGGACGCCCGCGGAGCCCAATCCGGCTTAAGGGGGAATATCCCACAAACCCGATGCGAAGTCAACCGAAATCCGCCGAAAGGAACGACGCGGTCTTCATTTTTCCGGAGCGTTCTGCTACAATCCGCGCCCATGCCCGCGCATCCCGCCTTCTCGATCCACACCTACGGCTGCCAGATGAACGTCCGCGACTCGGACCTCCTGGCGCGCCGGCTCCGCGCCGCGGGCTTCGCCGAGGCCGCGTCGGAGGACGAGGCGGACGTCGTCCTCGTCAACTCCTGCTCCGTCCGCGAGAAGGCCGAGGAGAAGGCGATCGGCAAGCTCGGCATGCTCTGCGCCGCCCGCCGCGACCGCCCCGCGCTCGTCGTCGGCCTCACCGGCTGCATGGCCAACCGCCTCGGCCCCGACGTCTTCGGCCTCGTCCCCGGGCTCTCCTTCTCCGTCGGCCCCCGCGCCGCCGGCCCCGCGATCGTCGGCCTCGTCCGCCGCGCCCTCGACGGCGCGAAGGGGATGTTCGTCCCCGACACGGATGGTCGCACGGTCGCACGGTCACACGGTCACACGATCGAGCAGTCGGACAATCTAGCGGTCTCACGGTCGGACCGTCAGACCGTCGGACCGTGCGACCGTGCGACCGCGCCGGCCTCCTTCGTGACGATCTTATTCGGCTGTAACCAGCGCTGCTCCTACTGCATCGTGCCGTCGGTGCGCGGCGGCGAGGAGAGCCGGGACCCGCGTGCGATCGTCGCCGAGGTCCGCGAGGAGGCGGCGCGTGGCGCGAAGGACGTGTGCCTCCTCGGCCAGAGCGTGATGCGCTACGGCCGCATGGGCTTCGCGTGGCCGGAGGACCTCCCCTCCCCCATGGGCTTCTCGGAGCCGCTCCCGCGCCTCCTGGAATACGTCGCGCGCGAGGTGCCGGAGGTGCGCCGGCTGCGGTTCACGTCGGGCCATCCCTCGGGCGTCACGGACGAGCTCGTCCGCGCGATGCGCGAGATTCCCGCCGTCTGCCCGCACCTGCACCTGCCGATGCAGAGCGGCTCGGACCGCATCCTGCGCGAGATGCGCCGGGGCTACGACTCCGCGCGCTACCTCGCCGCCGTCCGCCGCCTGCGCGAGGGCGTCCCCGACATCGCGATCACGACGGACATCATCGTCGGCTACCCGGGCGAGACGGAGGAGGACTTCGAGGCCACGCGCCGCGTCATGGAGGAGGCGGGCTTCGACAACGCGTTCGTCTTCAAGTATTCGCCGCGCCCCGGCACGCCCTCCTCGCTCCTCGAGGACGACGTCCCCGACAAGGAGAAGCGCCGCCGCGACCAGGTGCTGCTCGCCGACCAGGACGCGCGCGGCCAGCGCTGCAACGACCGCTGGGTCGGCCGCACCGTCGAGGTCCTCGCCGAAGGCCCCTCCCTGCGCAACCCCGCGCGCTGGTCCGGCCGCACCGGACAGAACAAGATCGTCGTCTTCGACCCCGCCCCCGGCCTCCGCGCCGGCGACTTCGTCCGCGTCTCCGTCTCCTCCGCCCGCCCCCAGACCCTCTACGGGGAGCTCGTTCTCTAGCTCGCCAATTCGACATTCAGCATTCGGCATTCAGCATTCAATGGTCAAGCCCCGCACCAACGACGCCGCCGTCGAGGCGTTCTGCCCGAAGACCCGCCTGCGCTTCCTCTACGCGGACGTGTCCGCGACGGCGCGCCGCCTCGCGAAGGCGCACGGCGACTCGCCCGCCGCCGCCGCGATCCTCGGCAAGGTGCTCGCCGGCACGGCCGCCGCGACGATCGACTTCAACGAGCCCGGCGAGCGCCTCGTCGTCGCGGCCGACGTGAAGGGTCCGCTCGGCGGCTGGCGCGCGGAGATCTCCGGCGAGGGGTTCCTCACGGGCTCGCTCCAGGAGCACGACCCCCAGTCGCTGCGCGACGCCGGCGACGGCGCCGACGAGTGGTGCGGCCCCGGCGCCGCCGCCAAGGCGACGCGCCTGCGCGAGGACGGCACAATCCGCTCGCAGGTCTCCTTCGAGTGCAAGGACGGCGCGCCCGAGTCCGTCTACGCCGCGCTCTTCTGCTCCGCCGTCCCGACGCGCCTGCGCCTCGTCTGCACGATGTACGACGGCGAGGTCGACCGCGCCCGCGCCCTCGCGCTGCAGCTCGTCCACGAGGGCTCGCGCCGCGCGTTCAAGCGCGTGGAGAGGCTGTTCGACGACGGCACCGTCGCCGACACGCTCGCCTTCGACGCAACGCTCCCGACGCTCCGCGAGATCCTCGGCGTCGAGGACCTCGTGACCGGCCCCACGCGCGCGATCGCCTTCGGCTGCACCTGCTCCGAGAAGCGCTTCCTCGACGCCTACGCCGCGCTCCCGCGCGAAACCCTCGAGGGGATGCTCCGCCCCCTCCGCCCCCGCGAGGAACGCTGCCACCTCTGCGGACGCCGCTACACCATCACCCCCGAGCAGCTTGTCCAAGTCCTCCAATCCAAAACCGAAACGAAATGAAGATTCTCTTCCAGGGCGATTCCGTCACCGACTGCGGCCGCGGGAACAGCGGCGGCTGCGGCTACGAGCAGGGCCAGATGGGCCCGGGCTATCCCGGCCTGATCAAGTCCCGCCTCTCCTGCGACCGTCCCGACGCCGGGTTCGAGTTCGTCAACCTCGGCATCAGCGGAAACCGCATCGTCGACCTCTACGCGCGCTGGCGCGCCGACTGCCTCAACCACGAGCCCGACATCGTCTCGATCCTCGTCGGCGTGAACGACTCGTGGCACGAGCAGCACCGCAACGGCGTCGAGGTCCCGCGCGCGATCCGCATCTACAACGAGCTGCTCGACTGGACGATCGAGAAGCTCCCCGCCGTGAAGCTCGTCCTGCTCGAGCCCTTCACCGCGGGCGAGTCCGACAACGGCAAGCTCTTCGGCGCCGAGGTGCGCGAGCGCGGCGCCGCCGTGAAGGCCGCGGCGGAGCGCCTCGGCCCCGACCGCGCCGTCTTCGTTCCCCTCCAGTCCATCCTCGACGACCTCCGCGCCCGCGCGCCCTGGCAGCACTGGACCGCGGACGGCGTCCACCCCACCCCGGCCTTCCACCAGGCGATCGCCGACGCC
>CAMNDA010000340.1 GCA_946534745.1 uncultured Verrucomicrobiota bacterium
GGCGCTGTGGCCCGCGGACATCCACCACGCCGTCCTCGCCAAGGACAAGACGCAGAACGCGGGCGACGCCGCCGCACTCGCCGCCGCGCGCTGGCAGGCCACCGCGCTCGACCTCGAGGGAGAGCTCAACCTCTTCCACGCGCTCGCGCTCGCCTCGCTCGACCATGCCGCGGTCGAGGCGGTCACCAACGCGCAGCTGCGCCTGCTCTTCGCCGGGCCGCTCGCCGGCGTCGCCGCCGCGCAGCAGGCGGCGATGCTCAACGGCGCGCCGGCGAACCCGGACTTCAAGGAGTTCGTCCTCGACTGCGCCCGCACCGCGCGCCGCGGCTACGGCGCGCGGCTCGGCGACGGCTCCACCGCGATGCCCGAGCCCTGGCCCGGCGCGTGGGACGACTACGCCGACGCGCTCGAGGCGATCGCCGAGGGCGGCGTCGCGGCCGGCGTCGACAACGCCGCGTTCCTGACCGACCCCTCCGGCGCGCACTGGCTGCTCGACCCCGCGTTCTACGACGCGGTCCTCGGCCGCGACTGGTGCTGGTTCTACCGCCGCGCGCCCGGGCTCCTGGCGGACTACGACGACTGGCGCTGGTGGCCCGCCATCCCCGAGGCGGACGAGGATCCGGCCCCGGGCTCCGAGCTGCTCGGCATGCGCCTGCGCCCGGTTCCGATGACGCTCGGCGGAATGCTCGCCGCGGCGGGCGTCGGGGACGCCTTCGGCAGCGTCGCGACCGAGGCGCCGCGCCCCGGGCCCGGCACGAACGAGCTCTTCGGCACGTGGATCGGCTGGGACGCCGGAGCGTGGGGCGGCTGGGACGCGATGAAGGACCCCTCGATGCCGCTCGAGGGGGAGCTGCGGCCCGAATACGACTACGCCGGCGCCGACGCGGCGATGCGCGTCGAGAACCCCTTCGCGCGCCTCGGCGCGCTCGGCGAGGGCGGCGACGCCTCCGGGCCGATGCTCTGGATCGGCGCGGCCAAGCCGTTCGGGTGCCTCGAGATCGAGGGTCGCCGCGCGCCGCCGACCGTCTCGCCCGTCGTGCTGCCCGTCTTCCGCGACGTGCGGCTCATCCCGCTCGACGCCTCCTCCGCGCCCGCGGGAGGGAGCTTCGACCTGCGGTGGCGCCGCCACCGGACCGACCACCTGCCGCGCTACCTTTCGCGCGGGCCCGCCGCGGGCGAGCCGGGCTGCGCCTGGTGCGCGGCGCTCGCGCGGTGGGAGATCCCCGCCTTCCGCGAGAGCGGCGAGCGCTGGCTCGCCACCAACTCGTGGAAGTGCACCGTCGCCTCGCCCGGCGGCGGCCGCGGCGGCGGCTCCCGCCACGCGCACTAGCGCCCTAGCGCACCACGGCGGGCGGGGGTTCGTCCGCCGGCTTCTCGTCGGGGATCGCCGAGGCGAAGTTGACGTTGTAGAGGTCGTTCTTCGCGCAGACGTCGAGCACGCGCAGGACCGACTCCCACGAGGCCTCCCGGTCGCCGCGCACGACGACGGGGTTGCCCGGGAACGCGGCCGCGAGGGCGCGGCACTTCTCGCCGAGCTCCTCGGGCGAGAGCGTGCGGCCGTTCACGCGGATGTCGCCGTTCTTCGCGACGTTGACGATGATCTCGCCGGGGAGGCGGTTCGGCTCGACGCTGGAGTCCGCGCTCGGCAGCTGGATCTCGACCTCGTTCTCCCACTGCGAGTAGACGGACGTCGTCACGAAGAAGCACAGCAGGAGGAACACCACGTCGAGCATCGGCGTGAGCTGGAAGCCCGGAAGGTCCGGTTTCGGGGCGCGGAACTTCATCGCGCGACGCTCCTGCGGGCGAGGAGAACCGACACGAGATCGGCGGCGAGACCCTCCAGGAGCGCGACCTGGCGCTCGGCGCGGCGGCGGAACCACGCATAGAAGACCATGCAGGGGATCGCCACCAGGAGGCCGGCGATCGTCGTGATGATCGCGAGGGCGACGCCCTGCGCGAGGACGACGGGCTTGGCGGAGGCCACGAGGTCGCTGCCGATGCCCTGGAAGGCGGCGAAGAAGCCGAGCACCGTGCCGAGCAGGCCGACCATCGGCGCGATCGTCGCGACGTCGAGCAGCCACTGCGCGCGGCCCTGCAGGACGCCGGCCTGGCGCGCGCCCTCGCCCTCGACGGCGGCGGAGAGCGCCGCGGAGTCCGCGGACGGGAGGGCGCGCGCGGCGTCGATCGCCGCGAGCGCGACGTGCGAGAACGGGCACGGGCGATCCTCGCAGATCTTGCGGGCCTCGCCGAGGTCGCCCTGGCGGATCTTGTCCATCGCGTCGCGCACGAGCGCGCGAGGCGCCGTGGCGCCCGCGCGCAGCGTGGCGAAGAGCCAGGCGATCACGGCGAGCGCGAAGACGGAGAACGCGAGCAGCAGCCACATCAGCGGACCGCCGGCGCGGAAGAGCTCTCCGAACGTGGGGCTCGCGAGCGCGGGGACGCCGCCCGCGGCGGCGGGCGCCGCCTCCTGCGCGGCCGCGAGGCCGGCGGAGGCGAGGAGAATCAGGGCGGTGGGGAGGCGTTTCATGGGCGGATAGACTACCAGAATCCCCCGCGCGGTTCAACCCCCGGCTCGCGCGGCGGGGTTGAAATGCGCGGGGGGGTCTGCTAGACTCGCCCGCATGAAACGCACTCCCCTCCTCGCCGCGCTTTCCGCCGCCGCGCTCCTTCTCGCGGGCGGCTGCCGCGTGCGCGACGTCCGCACCGTCGAGCTGCGCGTGCCCGGCGTCGCGGACGAGGCCTCGCTCGCGAAGGCGCGGGCCGCGCTCCGCGCCCTGCCCGATTCGCGGCTCTCGAACGAAACGGGGAACGCCGAGAAGTGCCTGGACGTCCGGGCGGACTTCGCCTCCGGCACGATGACGGTGCGCTACGATTCGATGAAGGTCGGCACGAAGAACCTCGTCGACGCCCTCTCCCGCGCCGGTTTCGAAGCCGAGGAGGTCCGGGGCGATGGCACCCGCTAGCGGCGCGATCGGCGCCTGGCTCGGCTTCCTCGCGTACGAGCGGGGTCTTTCGCCGCGCACGCGCAGGGCCTACGGCACGGACGTCGCCGGGCTCGCCTGCGCCCTGCGCATCGACCCCGCCGCGCCCGCCGCCGCCTGGGCGCGCGTCCGGACCGAGGACCTTCGCCGCCGCTTCGCGCGCGACCGCCGCGCCGGCCTCGCCGAGTCCACCCGCGCGCGCCGGCTCGTCGCCGCCAAGTCCTTCTTCGCCTGGCTCCGCTCGGAGGGGGAGATCCCCGCGGACCCCGCCGCGGTCCTCGTCCAGGCGCGCCGCACGATCGTCCTGCCGCACGCGATCACGCGCGAGGACGCCGAGCGCTTCCTCTCCCTCTCCGGGCCCGCGACGCCGGACAACCTCCGCGACCGCGCGCTCACGGAGATTCTCTACGGCTGCGGCCTGCGCGCGAGCGAGGTCGTGGGGCTCACGCTCGACTCGGTGCGGTTCGACGAAGGGCTCGTCCGCGTCCGCGGCAAGGGCGGCAAGGTCCGTCTCGTCCCGCTCGGCTCGCGCGCTGAGGAGGCGCTGAAGCACTACCTCGCGGACTCGCGCCCGTCCTATCGTCCGGCGCCCGGCGAAGCCGCGCTCTTCCTCGGACCGCGCGGGCGCGGCATCTCGCGCCCGACGCTCTGGCGCATCGTCAAGCGCCGCGCGCGCATGGCGCGCCTCCCGAAGGAGGTCTCGCCGCACTGGCTGCGGCACTCCTTCGCGACGCACCTGCTCGCGGGCGGCGCGCCGATCCGCGCCATCCAGGAGATGCTCGGCCACGCCGACATCGGCACGACGCAGGTCTACACGCACGTCGACTCGAAGCGCCTCGCGTCCGTCGTGAAGCAGTTCCATCCCCGGGCGTAGCGCGGCCTTGCGACGCCATGCGACGGCGTGGCGGGG
>CAMNDA010000341.1 GCA_946534745.1 uncultured Verrucomicrobiota bacterium
TCCCCCCCGCCTCGCTCGTGAAGACCATCGTCTTCTCCAATCCGATCCGCGACGTCCGCATCGTCTCCGACGCCCCCGGCCCGCCCGCCTACGACATCCGAGAGGTCGTCCTCGCCAACTGATTCCGCCTTACGACCACTTTCCACCGCTAACCTTCCACCTTCAACTCCGCCATGCGCCACCTCGCCCTCATCCTTCCCCTCCTTGCCCTCGCCGCCGCGTCGGCGCGTGCCGAGGACCCCGCCACGAACGCGCCCGCCGTCCCGCTCGACCTGTCGGTCCGGTTCGTCGAACTCACCGATGCCGCCCTCTCGAACGACTTCTTCCGCGCCGCGTTCGCCGGGACGGATTCCAACAGCAGCGAGCCGGTCTCGGATGATGTCGCAACCTTCACGCAGATCTTCACGGCACCGCAGGCCGACCTGCTTCTTCTGCGCCTCACGAACGAATTCGGCTGCTTCGCGACGTTCCGGCAGACGCAACGCTGGAACGGCGGCGAGGAGGCGCAGTTCTCCTTCCTCAAGTCGGTCTTCCGGTATCGGAACGGACAGGAGTCCCCGGTCGAGGAACGGACCTCCGGGTTCTTCCTGTCCGTCGCCCCCCGCCTGGAATCCCCGTCGCCCGGCTGCTGGTCCATCTCGTTCGAACTCGGCCTGACGGACATTGGCCGCCCGTCCCCCGAAACGCCCGCCGGCGCGGACGGCGTCTATCCGGAACGGCCGTTCGTCCCCGTGCGGAAGCTCGCCACGTCCGTCGACGTCTTTCCCGGATCCGTGGTGTTCTTCCGCGCGGGGGACGGAACGACGCGTTCGCCGCTCGTCGTCCTGGAATGCACGCCCGCCGCGCCCCTCCCGGAGGCCCCGGCCGTCCCCCCGCCCGCCGCGTCCGCGGAGGCCGGCGCGGACGACGGGCTGGAATCGCGGTTCTTCGTCCTCGCGCCCGACGCGTTCAAGTTCCTCTCGCTCGCGACGGACTACCCGCCGCGTTGGGCAGCGCCGCGGCTCGACACGGCGAACGCCGTCGCGCTCTTCGCGGCGCTCGGATTCGGGGAGAAAGACGGCTGCCGCATTCGGTTCGTTCCCGAGTTGCCCTCCAAGCTGTTCTTCCGCGGTTCGCCCGAGAACGTCCGCGCATTCGAAGAGGCGCTGGAAACCATCGGCTCCCGCCCCCTGCCGAGCTACGAAATCGACCTGGAGTCGGTTCTCGTCGAGCGGGAGAATCTTCCGGCCTTCCTCGAAGCGGTCGGCGCGAAAGACAACACCGCGGCGGCGTTCGACACGGCGCTCGCCACGTTTCCGTCCCGGGCGGACTTCCGCGCGGCGGTCGCCACCACGGCCGAGGTCTCCCGCGATGTCACGATCGCGACGTTCGCGGGCGCGCCCGGCTCCGCCAGCGCCGTGACCGAGTACATCTATCCGACGCGCTACGCCTTCTACGCGGCGACGAACGGAGTGGGGGATGCCGACGGGGCCCGTGTCTATGTCGAGCCGCGGGCGTTCACGACGCGGACGGTCGGAACGACATTCGAGGTCCGGCCCCTTCCGGCGGAAGAGGACGGCGCCGTCCCGCTCTTCGTCCGCGTCGAGCGGCGTGGCGTTCCGACGTGGTTCAACCAGATTCCCGAGCTTCCCGTCCGTGCCGTGGACGGAACGGTCGAGCGGGTCAAGACCTTCCTCGAACAGCCGCTCTTCCCCGAGCGGACGGTCGCGGCGACGCTCCGGCTCAAGCCGGGCGCCGTCGCCCTCCTCCAGGGCGCGCCCGACTTCGAGGACGAAACCCGCATCCGCTTCCCCGCCGTCTCTCTCGTCCCGGTCGAGAACTTCCGCCGCTCCGAGCCCGATCCCGCGCCCGATCCCGGCGACGCCGAGGCCCGCCGCGCCAGCCGCCGCGCGATCATGCTGCGCAACAACCAGCCCTAGCCACGCGCCGCCGCTACCGACGCGTTCAGAATGCGGCCAACGGGTCAGGGGCTCGGCAGGGCTGGAATGACGAGGGGCGTTCCGGAAAGGACGTAGTCCGGGTTCGGGACGGCCTCCTTGTTCGCCTCCCAGACGACGCGCCACTTGTTGCCGTCTCCGTAGAAGAGCTTCGCGACGCCGGAGAGCGTGCCGCCGTCCCAGAAGGTCGATCGGAAGACATAGGTACGCGGGAGCGGGACGGCGAGGAACGCCGCGCGGTCGGCGGCCTCCCAGGCGTCGAACTTCGCCAGGAGCGCGCGGGCGGAGTCGGCGGGGATATGGCGCTGCCAGGAAAAGGACGGCGGCAGCACGTCAAGGACCGGCTTCCGGGTTTTGCGATCGACATATCGGAAGAACTCGATCTCGACGGATGAACCGTCCGTCCTGAAGCACGTGAGAACGAGCGTCGGCGGGGCGGGAAGGACGCAGGGGGCGGGTTCACCCGGGGCCGGCTTCGGACGGCAATCCTCGAAGAGCCGCCAGTCCTTGAGCAAATCGAGAATTTCGTCGCCGTCGGACTTGGAGACCGCGTGCGTTTCGCCGTCGCCGTCCTCTTCCGAAAAGCGCTCGTATCGGACGGTTGACGAGGCGTCGAGAATCCGATCGGTCCGCGCGGCTTCGATTTCGCGGTCCCAGGCTTCGCGGAGTCGGACGAGTTCGCGCCGCACCGGTTCGGGCACGAGGCGGACCGTCCCGGCGGGGTCGGATTGGCAGTTCTTGAAACAGTCATCCGCGTTTCCGTACATGCTGAACGAATAGTCGTTCGTGGCTCCGGTTGCACGGACGACGCGGAGAATTCTTCGGACCTCGCACACGCCGACATCGGGACGGTAGCCCGGGGCGGGCGGCCAGTCGTCTAGTGCGGCGAGCCGTTTGAGGACGCGGGCGGAATCGGCCGACGAGAGCGGATGCCATTGGTAGTCCGGTTCGCCCGTGTACCAAAAGCACTCGGCGGGGACATTGGACTGCGGCTCTGCGTTCTCTGCGTGAGATGTCATCTCCGCGGACTTCGCGAGCTCCGCGTGAGATTCAAACTCCGCGGCCTCCGCGTGGGGTATGGTTAGCGCAAGCGCGAGGAGGGAGATGAGGATTGCACGGTTCATGGCGTGGCGGGGTTGGGGCTAGGGGGCGAAAAGGAACCTGCCGCCGGTTCGCTGCGTGTAGGAGGGATCCTTTTCCGTCGGGACGTAGAGCTGCCGGCCCGCGCGGATGCGGTTCGGGTCGGCGAGGCCGTTCGCTTCGATGATCGACTTCTGCAGGACCTCGTGCCGCTGGGCGATGGCCGAGAGCGTGTCGCCGGGCTTCACGACGTAGACCGCGTAGCCGTCCTTCGGGGGAAGGGAGCGGGAGTCGCCCGAGGAAGACTCCTTGGAAGCGGAACCGTCCGCGCGGGGTGGAATCGGTATGCCTCCGGGGACCCTCGGTTCGACGGCGGGCGTGCGCGGCGGCGGAAGCGGCACGCCGCCGAGACGGGGCTCGACGGCCGACGTTTGCGACGGCGGCGTGGGTTCCGATTCCGGAACGTAGAGCTGCTGTCCGCAGCGGATGGAATCGCCCGAGCCGCCTTCCACGGTGGGAGGCGGAACGGTTTCGCCCGGCTTCTGGACACGGGCGCCGGAGATGGTACAGCCGGTCCCCGCGACGGTCGCCGTCGCGGCGGCGGCAAGGGCGAGAAGGGCGCGGCGGAGCTTCTCCGCGGCGACGGGGGAGTAGGAACGGGGATGGGTGGGCATGACGAAAGGTGAGAGGTTGAAGGTTAGAGATTTGGAGGCCATCCTGGTGGTGTGAATGTGAACAGGTGGATATTCTACAACAACAAAACCGGAAAAGTATGCGAAAAGTGTGTAAAATGCGACGCGTGCCTGAAGGTCGCGAAGCGGTCCGGCGCGGTGCGCCGGACCATACGACCGATGCCGCGACGGGCGCTCGGCGCCCGCCGCGAGCGAGGTCCCCCATTTGTGCGAAAAGTGTGTAAAATTCGGCGTGGCGTTGAAACGCCGCGTGGCTTCTGCTAGACTGCGCGCCATGAAAGGCGACACCGGCAAAACGGATTCGGCCCCTGCGTTCGTGCTCTGCCCTCCGGGGTGCGCGGACGCGGTGCGGCGCGCGCTGCCGCCGGGCTGCGATGTCGTCGTGGCGGGATCGCCGGAGGAGGCGCGGGCCGCGTTCGCGGAGCGGACGGGAGCGGCGGCGCCGGCCGGCGGCGCGGGCGAGGTCGAGATCGACGGACGTTCGGTCGACCTCACGACGCTCGAGCGAGCCGTGTTCGAGGTCCTTTCGCGGGCGCCGGGCCGCACCGTCTCGCGCGCGGCGCTGCTCCGAGAGATCCACGGCGACGCGGCGGGCAGCGTCCTGCCGCGCGTGGTCGACTCGACGGTCTCGCGGCTGCGGCGCAAGCTCGGGCCGTCCGGCTGGCGCGTCGAGACCGTCTGGGGCCGCGGCTACCGCTGGAACGCGGGCGACCGCCCCGCTGTGCGTCCGTTCCTCCAGGCCCTGCGGTGGAGCGCCGGGACGCTCGGCGTCATCCTCGTCGCCACGCTCCTCGTTCCGCGGCCGCGTCCCGAGGAGCCGTCGCCTCCCGTAGCCGAGCCGGCGCCGGTGATCGAAGCGCCGGTGACGGTCGAGCCCTCCGCCGGAGAGGTTGGGGACCATGGGGACTTTGGGGACATTGGAGACAGTGGAGACGGTGGGGACGCCAGCCCCGAATATTTGGCCGAACCATCGGTTGCCGAGCGTGCACAGGAGCCCGCGCCGGCCCCCGCGCCCGCGCCGGCCCGCAGCGCCAAGCGCGCCGCATCGGCGCCCGCCGTCGGTCGGGCCGCTGCGGCCTGCGCGCCCGCGCCCGTTCCCGCGGTCGTCCTTCCGCCCGACGACACGCTCGCGCCGAAGGACGGCTTTGAAATCCACACGATGACGGCGGAGGACAAGACGCTCTCGAACCTGGCCCGCTCGCGCGGGATCACCCTGGCCGAACTCCTCGCCGCCAACCCGCAGATCGCGGACCCCGACCTCGTCCGCGCCGGCCAGCCCGTCTACCTCCCGATCCCCTCGGCGCGCTCCGAACCGGCTCCCTGACCCGCCCGCCCGCCGCGGAGTGGCCTTCCGCGCCGTGGCGGGGTTTCGCTTCTTCGACTTGGCGACCTGTCGACCCGTCGACTTGGGCCAAGTCGGCAAGTCGCCGAGTCGCCAAGTCGCCTTTTGCGCCGTGGCGGGGTCCGCACCCCGCCACGCCGGCTGCGGCCGGG
>CAMNDA010000342.1 GCA_946534745.1 uncultured Verrucomicrobiota bacterium
CCCCGCCACGCCGTGCAAGGCCGCCCAACCCCCGCCCCCGCCACGCAATGAAACGCCTCGCCCTCCTCCTCCTCGCCCTCGACGCGGGCGCGCGAAGGTTCTTGACGCCCGCCGGGGCTTCTGGTAGGATTTGAGCGTTCCTTGACAAAATACGGATTTAAACAAGGATTGCTGAAATGCTTCTCAACGTCGAAGAGTGCCTGGAGCGATACGGGTCGTTCTACGGAATCGCCAAGCGGGTCCGCTCGGGCGAGCTGGTGAAACTGGAGCGGGGGCTCTACTCCGACACGGACGAATACGTGTCGGGCGAGCGGCGCGTCGCGAAAAAGCACCCGGCCGCGGTGTTCACGATGGAGAGCGCGTTCCTCTTCCACGGGCTTTCCGACGTCGTGCCGGACCGGCACTCGCTCGCCACGCCCGCGCGTTCCGCCGCGCTCGCCGACCCGCGCGTGCGGCAGTGGTACGTCCCGGCGGGGACGCTGGACGTCGGACGGACGGAACTGGAATGGGCCGGGGCGAAGCTGCCCGTCTACGACCTGGAGCGTTCGCTCGTGGAGCTGATGCGCAACCGCAACAAGGTCCCCTACGACTACTACAAGGAAGTGCTCAACGCCTTCCGCGCGAACCTCGACCGGCTCTATCCGGCCAAGCTCGACGACTACCTCGCGTCCTTCCCCCGCCGCGACGCCCTTTCGGCGGCGCTCGAAAGGGAGGTGTTCTGATGGTTCCCTTCCGCACCCGCATCGCCGCGCTCGAGGCGGCCGGCTACGCGAACGGGCCCGCGCAGGCGAAGCTGGCCCACGACGTCGTCCTCGCCGCGCTGGAGCGGAGCGGCTTCGGCCCGCACGTCGCGGTCAAGGGCGGCGTCCTGATGGGCAGCCTCACGGGCGACGTCCGCCGCGCCACGATGGACCTGGACGTCGACCTCGTGCGCCACCCGCTTTCGGACCGGAGC
This sequence comes from uncultured Verrucomicrobiota bacterium, assembly GCA_946534745.1. Lineage (GTDB taxonomy): Bacteria > Verrucomicrobiota > Kiritimatiellia > RFP12 > UBA3636 > UBA3636. The sequence goes on from CAMNDA010000342.1 coordinate 956, forward strand.
GTCGACGCGCTGGTCGCGCGGCTGAACTGCCTCGACGGCGTCGCGGTCTCCCGCCGCGGCCCGATCGTCGAACTCCGCCAGCGCAACTACCGGGGTCGCCGCGTCCACCTCGACGTCCGCGACGCCGAAGGCACCGTCGTCGCGACGAAGATCGACGTCGGCGTCCACGTCCACGCGGAAATGCCGCAGCCCCTGCACGCGTTCGCGGTGTCCGTCGCCCCGGCCCCGGTCCGGCTCCCGGCGAACACGAAGGAGCAGATCTTCGCCGAAAAGCTCAAGAGCCTCCTGCGGCTCGGCTCGCGCTCCAACCGACCGAAGGACGTGTTCGACCTGTACTACCTGCGCGACCGGGTCTCCCGGCGCCGCCTGCGCTCCTTCGTGAAGATCCTCGTCTTCGACGACCCGGAAATGCGGGAAAACGACTTCGCCGCCGTCGCCGCGCGAATCCGCGCCGTCTTCGCGTCGAAACTCTACCGCGCGAAACTCGCCGGCCGCAAGGCCAACTGGCTCGAAATCTCCCCCGAGGTGGCGATGTCCGGCATCCTCGCCTTCCTGGAAACGCTCTGACCCCGCCACGCCGTGCAAGGCCGCCAAACCCCGCCCCCGCCCGCAATGAAACGCCTCGCCATCCTCCTCCTTCTTCCCTTCCTCGCGTTCGCGGAGCCGGCGCGCTTGACTTCCGCCTGATCTTATCATATCATCTCATCACATCATAACAACTGAGGAGACGAGACGATGAAACGCTTCGAAAACCTGAATCTGGAATACAAGCGCGAATACACGGACCAGATCCGCAAGGCGGTGATCGCCTTCGCCAACACGGACGGCGGGGCGGTCCTCGTCGGCGTGGACGATGACGGGACGGTCCGCGGGGTGGACGACGTCGACGGCACGCGCGTCCGCGTCGGCAACCTGATCCGCGATTCGATCCGGCCGGACGTGCGCGCGTTCGTCTCGGTAACCGAGGAGGAGCGGGGCGGACGGACCGTCCTCCGCTTCGACGTGCAGCGCGGCACGGCGCGCCCCTACTACTGGAAGGCAAAGGGGCTCCGCCCCGAGGGCGTCTTCGTCCGGCAGGACGCGGCGTCCGTGCCGGCGTCGGAGGCGGCGATCCGCGAAATGCTGCTCGCGTCGGCGGACGGCGCGTTCGAGCGGATGCGGTCGCTGCGGCAGGACCTCACGTTCGGCGCGGCGGCGGCGTTCTTCCGGGAGCGGAAGGCCGCGTTCGGCCCCGCGCAGCGGCGGTCGCTCGGGCTCGTCGGGGAGGACGGCCTCTTCACGAACCTCGCGCTGCTGCTCTCCGACCAGTGCCCGTTCACGCTCAAGCTGGCCGTCTTCGAGGGGACGGGCAAGACGGTCTTCCGGGAGCGGCGCGAGATCGGCGGCTCCGTGCTCGCGCAGGTTCGCGAGGCGTTCGACTACCTCGACAAGTGGAACCGCACGCGGGCCGAGGTGCGCGGCCTCGACCGCGTCGACCGGCGCGACTACCCGCCGGAGGCCGTCCGCGAGGCGCTGCTCAACGCGGTCGTGCACCGCGACTACGCCCTGCCCGGCGCGGACCTCGTGAGCCTTTTCGACGATCGGCTCGAAGTGCTCAGCGCGGGCGGGCTCGTCCGGGGCGTCTCGCTCTCCGACGTGCTGCTCGGGCTCTCCGCGCTCCGCAACGCGGCGCTTGCCGGCGTCTTCTACCGGCTGCGCCTCATCGAGGCCTACGGCACGGGGCTGCTCAAGATCCGCGAAGCCTACGCCGGGGCCCCGCGCCCGGCCGCCGTCGAGGCCACCGACCACGCCTTCAAGGTCACGCTCCCGAACCGCAACGCGGCGGTCGCCGCCGAGCCCCGCCGCGCCGCCGGCAGCGCCCCCGCGCCCGACGCCCGCGCGGACGCCGTCCTCGCCGCCCTCCGCTCGCGCCGCGAACTCGGCCGCGCCGACGTCGAGGCGCTCTGCGGCGTCTCGCCCGCGACCGCGGCCCGCCTCCTCGCGCGGCTCGTCGCCGAAGGCCGCGCCGCCACCATCGGCCGCGGCCCCTCCACCCGCTACCGCCTCCCCTAGATTTCGCCGCCCCC
>CAMNDA010000343.1 GCA_946534745.1 uncultured Verrucomicrobiota bacterium
TCCTCCCACGCGGTCCGGTAGATCGCCATCCCGCGCGCCCACGGCGTGCGGTAGACGAAGTTCACGCACTGGCAGCCGAGCGCCTCGAACCGCTCGCGCCACTCCTTGATGAGGCCGACGTCGCAGCAGTTCTGGTAGGCGCCGCCGGAGACGAGGATCGCGCAGGCTCCGATGGGGTTCGCGGGCGGCGGATACCAGTCGAGGAAGGGCTCCGTGTGCGCGGCGGGGTCGAAGCCGGGGGCTTCCGCCTCGTCGGTCATCGCGGCGATCTGGTGGGGCTGGCGGTCGGGCATCGCGCCGGCGGGCCAGACCGGCTGGCGCTCCGCGACGGCGGGGTCGAAGGGTTTCATCATGCTCATGGCGGGGGGATGCTAGCAGACCGCCCCGAGCACGGCAACAGCGCCGCCGCCGCCCGCGTTTGCCTTGCGGCCGGAGCTTGGGTATAATCGGGTTCCGTTCGACGCGACCGCAGCGGCGGTCGCGCCGGAGAAGCCGCGAATCGACAGCCATGTCCAGCCCAAGTCCCGCCATGCATGCCATTCCCGCCGTCGCGCTCGTCGTCGTCCTGGGCGCCTCCCTCGCGCACGCCGCGAGCCGAGAGATCGTCGCCGGTCCGGACTCCGACTACTCGCTTTCGATCGAGAAGGTCGCCGAGTATTCCTTCGAGAAGGACGGATGCGGCGGCATCGCCTGGTCCGGGCGCGCCGGCGTGTTCTACGTGCTGCGCGACCACGCGGGCGACGGCAAGTCGAAGGTCTATCCGGTTTCGTTCGCGATCAATCCCGCCTCCGGCGCCATCGCCGCCCAGTCGATCGGCGCGGAGTTCACGCCCGGCTCGCTCGGCGACGCGGAGGGAATCGCCCTCGACCCGCGGACCGGAGCGCTGTGGATCAGCGACGAAGCCTCTCCGACCATCGCCGAATACGGCCTCGGCGGCGTCGCCACGGGCCGCACAGCCCCGGTCCCCGCCGTCCAGCGCAGCTACAAGCGCGGCAACCGTTCGCTCGAGGCGCTCACGGTTTCGCCGGACGGGCTCACGATGTGGACGGCGAACGAACAGGCGCTCACCTGCGACGGCGAGTCTTCTGACGGCAACACGACCGTGAGCACCGTCGTGCGCCTCACGCGTTTCACGCGCGCGACGGCGCAGGCCGACTGGGAGGCCGCCGGCGAGTGGGCCTACGCGTGCGATCCCTGCGGCGGATCGAACTATGCGCAGAGCGGCCTCTCCGGCCTGTGCGCGCTGCCGGACGGGTCGCTGCTGGCCCTCGAGCGCGAGGTCAGCATCACGACCTGGGGCCGGTGCCGCATCTACCGCATCACGACGGGCGCCCTGGCCGCGGCGACGGAGATCTCGGACCTTCCCTCGCTGACGGAGGCCGACTCCTACACCCCGGTCGCGAAAGGCACCCGCCTGGTGGAGATCAAGGGCGTGATCCTGAACATCATCGTCTACGAGGGCATTGCGCTCGGCCCGATTCTCAACGACGGATCCCGCGCCGTCTATCTCGTCTCGGACGGCGGCGAGACCAAGACGGTGTCGATCCTCACCGCCAAGACCGTCCCCAAGATTTGCGCGCTGACGCTGACGGGCCTTCCCGACGAGGGAGGTCCGACCGTTCCGCCGTTCCTCGACTGGCCCGCGGATCCCGACACGCAGATCACGGACGCGATGCGGCCGATCGACCTGGGTCTCGTCGCGGGCGGCTTCGCGGAGTCCGCCACCACGACGGCGGAGCTGCGCAGGCTCTCGAAGTGGGCGAGCGCGAACGGCGTGCGCTACGCCGGCGCGGACGTGAACGCGATGGCCTTCGACGAATCGGGCAACCCGGACACCGATCTCACGACGGCGTACCTGCTCGGCTGCGGCGTCGGCGACCTGGACGCGAAGAAGGCCGCGTTCCGCTTCACGGAGTTCACGCCCGGGACGGTGCCGTCCATCGACGCCTCCGGCCTCAATGGCCGCGTGACGGTCCTCGGCGCGGACGACCTCGGCGGCGCATGGGCGCCCGCCACGGCGGAGCATCGCTTCTTCCAGGCGATCCTGACGCGCTGAGCCGGGGCGTCCGAACCGAGTCGCCGCTCCGCGTCCGCGTCGGCGGGCCGGCCGAAATTTACCCGATATCGCCGGGCGACTCCCTTTCCGCCGAAAGGCCGGTACGGGTAGAATGCCGGCTTGTCGGACGGCGTCCCCGCCATCGCGGGGCGGACCCGATGGCGACAACCCAAGCAACACGAGGCACACGATGAAGCTCCACACCCTCCCGCTCCTCTCCTCGGCGATCCTCGCGGTCGCCGCGACCGCCGCGTTCGGCGGACCGCTCGACGTCCCCGTGCCGGGCTCAAACCCGGATTCGGAGCCGTGCACGCCGGCGCGGCGCACGGACGAGTACGGCGTGCGCCACTTCGAGGACGACCGCAGCCAGAGCCAGGGCAGGACGTTCGACGCCGTCCTCTTCGGCGACTCCATCACCGACTTCTGGGTCTACTCGAACCTGAGCTTCGACGGGGACGCCGGCAGGACGATCAACATGGGCATCGGCAGCGACCGCGCGCAGAACCTGCTCTGGCGCGTCCGGAACGGCGCGCTCGACGGCTACCAGGCGGAGTACTTCACGCTGATGATCGGCGTGAACAACGGCTACCAGAAGCACGTCGACAACCACGACGACCCCTGCGACCGCGCGGAGGACGTCGCCGAGTCGATCCGGCTCATCCTGCGCGAGATCGTGGCGAAGCACCCCGAGTCGAAGATCCTCCTGATGCCGATCCTGCCCTACGGGTTCGAGAGCCGGTACTACGCGGCGCTCGACGTCCGCAACGTGAACGAGGACGTCAACGATCTCATCATCAAGTTCGTCGACAACAGCCGCGTGTTCTGGGTGGACCTGCGCGGCGCGTTCCTCAACCCAGACGCCTCCTGCAAGGAGAGCTGCTACAAGGCCGGCGTCTACGATTCGAAGGGGCACTGCCTGCATCCGGCCGACTCCGCCTATCCCGCCATCTGGAAGCCCGCCCTGACGGCCGCGATGCAGAAGTACCGCGCGGTCCCCGCGGGCCGGCCCCACGTGGCGGACCCATCGCTCGGCTACGCGTCGGCCGCGCCGAACGCGGACGGCCCCGGGACCGCGACGATCACGGTCCGCGGCATCTTCCTCGGGACGGACGCGAAGGCCGTCCCCGTCGCGTCCTACTCGGTCGCCTACGAGCTCGACGGCGGGCCGAGGAAGCCGGCCCTCTCGAACCAGACGAGGACGCGCAACTCGTTCACGATCCCGGACGTCGCGCTCGGCCCCCACTCCTGCAAGGTCATCGTCGCGACCGCGGACGGCAGGGAGCTCGAGACCACGGTCGACTTCACGATGACCGAGGACTGGCGGGGCGAGGCGCTCGCCGCCGACGGCGGCGCGATCCGGACGGACGGGACGCTCGTCTGCGCGTACGCCGTCGGGAGCGGCACCTATACGGCGGGCTCCGTTCCCTTCGCCGCCGCGAACGGCGCCATCGACGACGCGAACATCGCCTGGCCCTACGGGCCGACCTCCGGCTCGCAGGTCCCGGCGGACGTCGCGGGCGGCGGATTCCGCGACCTGCTGGCCCACTGCTGGTGGGCGAACGCGGGCGAGAAGGAGGTGACGCTCCGGAGCCTCGTGCCCGGCCACCGCTACCTCGTCCAGATCGTCGGCTTCCGCGACTTCAACGGCTACGAGAAGTCGCACGTCTGGATCAAGGAGTCGTACCGGGACGCGAACTACATCAAGGTCTGCGGCGACGGCTGGGCCCGCGGCGGCGTGCTCACGGGAACCTTCACGGCGACCGCGCCCACGAAGACGATCACCGTCTGCGCCGACAACAACTACGCCCTCAACGCCGTCCAGGTCCGCGACCTCGGGAAGTAGCTTTCTCCGAAGCGCGGTGCGGCGCACCCGGGAGTTATGGAGTTTTGGAGGACTTCAAGGTCTCCCTGTCTCCGAAACTCCCCGTAGTGGAAGCAACGGCCGATAGATGCGAAAATCTGCAGAAATTTGCGATTTGTCTTGAGAAAAATTGCGAAAGATCGATTTTAGAGTTGCGAAAATCTGCAAATTGGCGTAGACTGACGCCGTTTTCCACCGCTGAAGACGGCGGAGGAAGGAGGATCCATGGCCGAGCTGAAACGGGAATTCTACGACACGCTGAAGGAATGGAAGCGCACAAAGGGGGCGGAGTGCCTTCTCGTCAAAGGCGCTCGCCAGGTCGGCAAGACGTTCATCGTCGAGAAGTTCGCGCGGGAGAACTACGGAAACGCGGTCACGCTCAACTTCATCACGCATCCCGAGCTGGTCTCGGTCTTTGACGGCAGCCTCGACGCCGACCGCATCTACGTGGGGCTCACGGCGGTTCTCCCGCAGGTCCGAATCGTTCCCGGCGACACGCTGCTCTTCCTCGACGAGATCCAGGAATGCCCGAACGCCCGGACGGCGATGAAGTTCCTCGCGCAGGATGGCCGGTGCGACGTGGTTGCGTCCGGCTCGCTGCTGGGCATCAAGTACAAGCGCCGCAAGGACCGGCAGCCCAAGTCCGTCCCCGTCGGATTCGAGCGGCAGGTCACGATGCACTCGCTCTCGTTCCGGGAATACCTGTGGGCGAAGGGCTGGGACGACGCCCGGATCGACGTCCTTCGCCCGTATTTCGAACGGCGCGAAAAGGTGCCCGAGGCCGTGAACGAAACGTTCCACCGGCTGCTGCGCGAATACGCCGTCGTCGGTGGGATGCCGGAAGTCGTCTCGGGGTTCGTCGACGAACCGCACTTCGGCGACGTGCAGCGCGCGCAGGAGAAGCTGGTCGCGTCCTGCATCGACGACATCCACAAATACGCGGAGGCGCCGGAAGTCCAGAAGATCGAGCAGTGCTACCGCGCCATCCCGCGCATCCTCGCGAAGGAGAACAAGAAGTTCAAGTACTCGGAGGTCGACAAGTCCGGCTCCGCGCGGAAATACCTCGCGAGCGTGGAATGGCTCCGCGACGCCGCGCTCGCGTCCTTCGCCGAATGCGTCGAGGCGCCGCTGCCCGGGCTCTCCGCCTACGTCCGAGAGGGCTGGTTCAAGCTCTATCTCTCGGATGTCGGGCTGCTCTGTTCGCTCTATGGGATGCTCGTCAAGCGGCAGATCCTCGACGGCACGCTCGCCGGCTCGCTCAAGGGCGGCGTCTACGAGAACCTCGTCGCCGGTATCCTGGAGCGGAACGGTTTCCCCCTGCACTACCACAGCAGGGACGGCGGCCGGCTGGAAATGGAGTTCCTCGTCGAGGCGGCGGAAGGGGTCGTTCCGGTCGAAGTGAAGGCAAAGACGGGGGCGACGCTCTCGCTGGACAAGCTCCTCGCCGACCCGTCGATACCCTACGGCTACAAGCTCACGGGCGGCAATGTCGGCGTCGTCGGGAGGAAGATCACGCTTCCGCACTACATGGCGATGTTCCTCCGCCCGGTCGCCGAAGCCTGCTGACGCCGGGCTGGTCCGCTTCCGGGCCTCTTGCTTTCGCTCCCGGGAGTCTCGGAGGCTTGGAGGATTCTGTGGCCTCCGTGTCTCCGAAACTCCGAGACTCTTCGTAGCGGAAGCAACGGTGCGCCGGTTTCGGATAGTCTTTACTTGTTTCCGCCGCGAATCTACCTAGCCGAACGGGCGGGCGCGGCGGTATCATTCGTGGTGTCGAACGGCGCCATCGCCATCGCGTGGCCGCATTCGCCCCGCGTGCGGAAAGGGCATGCAACCAAAACTCGAGGCTCACGATGAAACCCAACTCCTTCACGTTCCTGTCCGCGGCGATCCTCGCGATGGCCGCTGCGAACGCCTCCGCGGTATCCATCCGCGCGAACACCCCCGCCTCGCGGCTCGACGCCTGGTGGACGGCGCGCCACGCCGAGAAGGTCGCGGCGGTGGCCGACAGTTCCATCAGGAAGGACATCGTCTTCCTCGGCGACGAGCTGACGCAGGGCTGGGAGACGACGGGCGCGGCCGCGCTCGCGTCGCACTTCGCCGGCGACAGGACGATGTTCAACCTCGGCTTCGCCGGCGACTGCACCGAGAACCTCCTCTGGCGCATCCAGAACGGCGAGCTCGGCAGCCCCAAGGCGGTCTTCCTGATGGTCGGCGGCAACAACGCCGCGATCTACGCCGAGAGGGAGGAGGCCGAGGGAAGGACGTATCTGGGCGTCCGCGCGATCATCGACGAGCTTGTCGAGAGCTTCGGCGCGTCCAAGGTCGTCGTCCAGGCGGTGCTTCCCCGCGGGCTCGACGAGTCCGACCCCGTGCGCCCGCGCAACGACCGCCTGAACATCGACGTCCGCGCGTACGCGAAGCAGAAGGGCTGCGCCTGGGTCGACATGTCGGACCTCTTCCTCGAGAACGACCGCCACACGCTGAAGACCTCGCTCTTCAACGACGACCGCGTCACGCTGAACGCGGCCGGCTACGAGGTCTGGGCGCAGGCGGTCGCGCCCTACGTCGCCGCCGCGGCGGGCGGCGCCCCGATGCCCGCCGACCTTGTGGCGACGGCGCGTCCCGCAATCGACCGCATCGCGGCGTTCCCGACGGCGACCAACGCCGTGATGCAGGATGCCTTCTGGCGGAAGTTCGATGACGACCTGAAGCTCATCGGCGAGAACGGCCGGAGCTTCGATCTCGTCCTCCTCGGCGACTCCCTCACGCAGAAGTGGATGGAGGAAAGCGGCGAATCGATGGAAGGGCTCGCCGCCAGCGTCCTGAACCTCGGCCGGACCGGCGACTTCGTGGAGAACCTGCTGTGGCGCCTCGAGAGCGGCTGCATCGACGGCTACACGACGAAGTTCTTCAACCTGCTGATCGGGACGAACAACACCATCCAGAAGAATCCGAGCGACACGCCCGAGGACATCGCCGCGGGCGTGCGGGCCGTGCTCGACCTCGTCCTCGCGAAGCATCCCGAGTCGAAGGTCCTGCTGATGCCGATCCTTCCCTACGGCTACACGAACGCGCAGAACGCAGCGAAGGGCGCGGCGCAGTACGCCAACAACGAGGCGGCGAACGAGATCATCCGCACCTTCGCGGACGGAGAGCGCGTGATCCTCGTCGACGTCCGCAGCCAGTTCCTGAACGCCGACGGGACCTACAGGGGCGAGATGTACGTGCAGCTGGCGGGCGGCGACTTTCCCGACATGTTCCTGCACCTGACCCCCAAGGCTTACGAGGAGATCCTCGCGCCCGCGATCGCCAGCGCGATGGCGACGGCCGGCGCCTCGTCCGTGGCGCTCCCGACGATCGGCTCCGCCGCCGCGCAGGTGAGCGGCACGAACGCGACGATTGCGCTTTCCGGCGTGGCGAAGGGCACGGACGCCAGCGGCGCGGCCGCATCGTCCTTCACGGTCTCCTACAAGCTCGATGCAGGCGCCGAGGTGGCGCTTTCCACGACGGAGACCGGCTCCTCGGCCTCGTTCGAACTCGAGGACCTCGCCGACGGTTGGCACACCTGCGCTGTCTGGGTTTCGTCGGACGGCATCGTAAAATCCGCCGTCAAGCGCGTCAAGTTCCTCGTCGACTCCCAGGCCGATGCCGTCGGCTGGAAGGTCGCGCCGATGGACGCGACGGGCTCGGCGTTCCGCAGCGACGGCACGCAGGTCTTCGCGCGCGGCTTCACCGGGCACACCGTCAACGGGATCTCGTTCTCCGCGGGTTTCCCGAGCTCCGACCAGGCGTCGGTTTCGCCCTCGTCGTACACCGGCGCGGGCTGGACGGAGAACAACCCGGTGTTCAACGGCGGCTGGGTGTGGGAGAAGAGCGACTCCTCGCTGGACCTTGCCTTCACCCTCCAGGGGCTCACGGCCGGGAAGAAGTACCTGGTCCAGATTCTCGCCGCCAACCACTGGAACAATTCCTCGACGACGCTCTCCGCCGGCGATCTCGTTCCGTTCGAGGCCACCAAGCAGAACGACTACAAGTGCGGCGCCGTGATCTCGCGCGTGTTCGAGGCGACGGGCGCGCAGGAGACCGTGACCGTTTCGTTCGCCACCGCCGGCAGCAAATGCCTCGTCAAGGCCATCCAGCTCCGCGAGCTCGGAGACGGCTCGGGCGGCGGCGGCGGTGGCGGTGGCGGCGGCGGCGAGGACCTCACCGGGGAGTTCGTCAAGAAGACGTTCGTCGCGTCCAACAAGCTGCAGCTTCCCTACCGCGTCGCGGCGAAGGCCGACCCGAACGGCGGGAAGGTCCCGGTCGTCGTCTTCCTCCACGGATACGGCCAGTGCGGCGTCGACAATTCGTTCACGATCAACGAGATGTCGAACATCCAGCGCTACCTCGACGGCGCGGGCGGCCCAAGCGGCTACAAGCTTCTCGTCCCCCAGTGCCCGAACGACGTCAAGTGGGCGGAGTTCTCCATGAACTCGACCACCTGCACGTTCCAGGACAAGCCGTCCGCGGCGCTCCAGGCGGTGTTCGACCTTCTCGACGCCTACGCCGCGATGTCGGACGTCGACGCCGACCGCATCTACGTCACCGGCCTCTCGATGGGCGGGCACGGGACCTGGGACGCGATCTGCCGCCGGCCCGACTTCTTCGCCGCGGCGATGCCGTGTTGCGGCGGCGGCGATCCCGCCTGTGCGGCCGACATCGCGCACGTCCCGGTCCTGGCCGTCCACAACCGAGGCGACCCGACCATTCCCGTCGAACAGACCGAGGGCATCGTCACGGCGCTCCGGGCGCTCGGGTCGGACGTGATCTTCGAGAAGCTCGAGAACAACAGCCACGACGCCTGGACGACGTGCTACGCCACGGAGGACGACGTCACGGCGGGCGCGCCGAACCACCGCTTCGTCTGGATGTTCGCGCAGAACCGCGCGACGAACAACCGGCCGAAGTATCCCCGCATCGCGGAGCTCGCCGCGGAGCCGAGCGGTTCGAACGCGACGATCTCGCTCGCGGGCGTGGTCCTGGGCACGGACGCCAATTCTGTTCCTGCGACCAAGTATTCCGTCGCCTACAAGCTCGACGGCGCGGCGAATGCCGTGACGGCGCTCTCCGACCAGACGTCGGAAGACTGCTCGTTCACGCTCGGGGGCCTCGCGGACGGCAACCACACGTGCGAGGTGACGATGACGACGGACAAGGGCCGGACGAAGACCAGGTCCGTCGTCTTCTACGTCAACACGTCCGCCGTCTCCGACGTCTGGACCTCCGCCCAGATGGACGAGGCCGGCGACTCCTTCTGCACCGAGGGCACGTTCGTCTACGGCTATGTGTGCAACGGCGGGACCGTCAACGGAATCCCGTTCGAGCGGTCGATAAACCTCCAGTCTTCGGAGAATCCGCCGAAGATTTCCTTCACGCCCAACATCGACGGCTTCACCGGCGACTTCTTGAACGAAGGCATCGGCGGCAACTTCGGTCTCACCCTCGGCAACGGCTGGTACTGGGACAGCGACGGATCGGGCACGCACACGGTCACGCTGACGCTCTCGAATCTCGAAGGCGGGAAGAGCTACCTCGTCCAGTTCCTGGCGCACAACTTTTTTAACAACACGACGATCGTCTCCGCGAACGGGTGCGACCCCGTGCACATCCACGGCGACAACGAGGCGAGCGGGAAGTACGGCGCGCTCGTCACGGGCGTCTTCACGGCCGTCGGCGCGACGAAGGACGTGACGATCACCTACCAGGGCGGGAGCGGCAAAATGCCGTTCAACGCCGTCCAGGTCCGCGAGCTCGACGGCGGCGGCGGGGGTGGCGGCGGCGGCGGGGCGACGGTCGTCGAGCCGTCGATCGGCAGCGTGACCGCGACTCCGGACGGGAGCACCGCGTCGCTTTTTCTCTCCGGCATCGTGATGGGGACGGACGATGCCGGGACTAACGCCACCTCCTATTCCGTCTCCTACGCGCTGAACGGCGGGACCGCCGTCGCGGCGCTCGCGAACCAGACCACCGACACCGCCTCGTTCTCCATCGAGAACCTCGCCGACGGCTCCTACGCCTGCGCAGTCACGGTCACGACCGACAAGGGCAAGACGGCCACGAAGTCCGTCTCGTTCGCCGTCAGCACGTCGGGCGGCGGCGGTTCCGTCGTGGAGGGCTGGACCGTCGGGCCGATGGCCGCGGACGGCAGCACGATTCGCACGGACGGCACGCTCCTCTATGCGTACTGTTCTCCCGGCGGAACCGTGGGCGGCGTTCCCTTCGCCCGTGCCGTCAACCTCGACGCGGCGACCATGGTCTCCGCATCGCCCGCCTCCGCCGGGAACAGCGGGGGAAGCTTCGGCGACGGCGGGGCGACGGGCGACTTCGGCAACATGCTTCGAGACGGTTGGTATTGGACGGGAGAGGAAGTGCCGCTTTCGTTCACGCTCACGCTCTCGGGGCTGACGGCCGGCCACGCCTACCTCGTCCAGCTCGTTTCGCACCGGACGTCCAACAGCACGACCGTTTCGGCGAATGGCTCGACGCCCGTGTACATCCACGGAACCCACGACGGCGTGGACTACACCTACGGCGCCTCCCTCGTCGGCGTCTTCACGGCCACGGGCGCGACGGCGGACATCACCGTCACCTATCCGACCGGTACGGGCAACCGGCCCCTCAACGCCATCCAGGTGCGCGACCTCGGCGAGGCCGGCGGCGGCGGCTTCCAGGACTGGCCCGAGGACCCCGACACGGCGATCACGGACGGGACCTCGCCGGCGGACCTCGGCCTCACGGGCGGCGCCTTCGCGGAGGCCGGCACCACGACCGCGGAGCTGCGCAGGCTCTCGAAGTGGGCGCGCGCGAATGGCGTGCCGTTCGGCGGCGCGGACGTGAACGCGATGTCCTTCGACGCGGACGGGAACCCCGACAACGCGCTTTCGGCGGCCTACCTCCTGAACTGCGCCGTGGCCGGCCTCGACGCGGCGAAGGCCGCGTTCCGCTTCGCGGCGTTCACGCCCGGGACGGTGCCGGCCATCGCCGGAGCCTACAACGGGACCGTGACGGTCTACGGCGCCGACGCGCCGTCCGGCCCGTGGCAGCCCGCCACGGACCAGCACCATTTCTACCGGGCGACGCTCACGCGCTAGATCCCATGAAACGTTCCACGAAACATACAACGGCGCCCGCCGCCGTCCACTACGTCCCGGCCGAGATGTTCGACGTCACGAAGGTCGTGCGCGGCGAGGGCGTCTGCGAGGTCGCCTGCGCGGCGATCGAGAAGCGCTTCTCGACCCCCGCGAAGAAGCACTTCTTCGGGCTGCGCACGCCCGTGCCGTTCGCCGTGGAGATCCCGGTCGGCGGCGACGCGGCCGCGTTCGAGGC
>CAMNDA010000344.1 GCA_946534745.1 uncultured Verrucomicrobiota bacterium
TTCTGCGGCGCCGAGTACGCCGCCCTGAACGGACTCCCGCGGAGCGCGAACCCGCTCGCCCACTACGAACGCCGCGGCCGCCGCCGCGGGTGCCGCCTCTCGTTCCTGCAGCCCGAGGGCAGGGCGGGGGAGGGGTGGCGCTTCCCGACGCCGGAGGAGCACCAGGCCGCATTCCCGGAGAAGGTCGCCGCGGTCCGGGCGAAGGCTGCGCGCGGTGAGCGCGTGCGCGCCGTCTTCTTCGTCGCGGACGCCGCGATGTTCCCGGCGAGGCCGCTCCTCGACGCGATGCGCCGCGACCCGCGCTTCGACGCGCGCATCGCGATCATTCCCGATTTGCGCGGCATCGCGGGCGGCGATCCCCTCCCGGCGATGGAGCGCTGCCGCGCGGCGCTCGCGGAGGCGTATCCGCCGGAGGCGCTCCTGCCCGTCGCGCGCGGCGCGGACGGCGCGTGGCCCGACGTCCTCTCGGACTTCGGCGCGGACCTCGTCTGCCACCCCTCGCCCTACGAGCTGAGCGACTTCAGGTACAATCCGCGCTGGTGCGTCGGGCGCCCGTTCCTGCCGGTCCACGTCAACTACGGCTACTACCGCTCGGTCTACGACCGGCACGTGATGGCAAGCCGCAACTACGCGCTTTTCTGGAAGGCGTTCTTCGAGTGCGACGCGACGCTCGCCGAATACCGGGAGCGTTCGATCCTCCGCGGCGCGAACGCGGAGGTTGTGGGCTACGTCAAGATGGACCCGCTCGCGTCGTTCCCGCCGAACCCCGGCCCGCGCAAGCGCGTGATGCTGTGCCCCCACCATTCGGTCGAGGGCGGCGCGAACGACGCGCTCGCGCTCTCGAACTTCCTGCGCTACGCCGACCTCTTCGCGGAGCTGCCCGCGCGCTTTCCGGAGCTGGACTTCCTCTTCCGCCCCCATCCGTTCCTCTTCCCGGTGCTGTCGCGTCCGAAGTTCTGGGGCCCGGCGAAGTGCGCCGCCTGGCGCGAGCGGTTCCTCTCGCGCCCCAACGCGTCGTGGTCGCCGGGCGGCGACTGCTTCCCCGAGTTCGCGGCGTCCGACGCCATCGTGCAGGACTGTGGCTCGTATCTCGTCGAATGGCTCTACACCGGCAAGCCCTGCTGCTACCTGCTCAAGTCGGAGACGGACCTCGAAAAGTTCGCGCCGCTCGGGAAGGAGTGCCTCCGCCGCTGCCACCTCGCCTACGACGAAGCCGCGATCGACCGCTTCCTCCGGGACGTCGTCCTCGGCGGCCGCGACGCCCTGGCGGCCGGGCGCGAGGCGTTCCGCAAGACCGTGATGGTCAATTACCCGCACGCGGCGGATGCGGCCCTCGCCTCGATCGGGGAGGCTCTCGGCTTCGTCCCCGGGCCGCCAGCTTCTCCGTGACTCCGCTTGCGCGGGACCGGCGTGTTCTGGTAGAATGCGGGCCCCATGACCGAGAAAATCTACGTCGCCACCGATCTCGGGGCCGGCAGCGGACGCGTCATCGCGGGCCGCTTCGACGGCTCCCGCCTCCGTTTCGAGGAAACGAACCGCTTCGACAACTCCCAGACTCCGTTGCCCGGCGGGCTGCACTGGGACATGGTCGCGCTCTACCGCAACATCCTCGAGGGAATCCGCCGCGCCAAGGCGCTCGGCGCCGAGCCGGCCTCGGTCGGCGTCGACACATGGGGCGTCGACTATGCGCTCGTCGACGCCGCCGGACGGCTGACCGGGCTTCCGCACTCCTACCGCGACCCGCGCCTCGACGGCGTGATGGAGAAGACGTGCGAACGCCTCGGACGCCGCCGCATCTACGACGCGACCGGGACGCAGTTCATGCCCATCAACACGCTCTTCCAGCTCCTGGCGGAGGCGGAGTCGCCCGCTTCCCAGCTCGACCGCGCGGCACGCTTCCTGATGGTGCCGGATCTCATGGACTACTGGCTCTCCGGCGTCCTCTCCAACGAAATCACGATGGCCTCCACGAGCCAGTGCCTCGACGTGCGGACGCGCGATTGGTCGTGGGACCTGCTCGACGCGGCGGGCCTTCCGCGCCGCATCTTCGGCGAGCTCGTCCGCCCCGGGACCGTCCTCGGCCCGATCCGGAACCTCGAGGGGTACTCGACGCAGGTCGTCGCCGTCGGCACGCACGACACCGCGTCCGCGGTCGCCGCGATCCCCGTCCCGAAGGAGGGCAAGTGGGGGTGCCTCTCGACCGGTACGTGGGGCCTGGTCGGCGCCGAGATCGACGAGCCGATCTTCTCCGACGAGGCGTACGAATGCAGCTGGACGAACGAGATCGGCATCACCGGCGGCATCCGGTTCATGAAGAACCTTACCGGCATGTGGATCTACCAGGAGCTCCGCCGCGCGTGGAAGGAACAGGGCGAAGACGTCCCCTTCGACCGCATGACCGAGATGGCCGCGAAGGCCAGGCCGTTCGTTTCCTTCATCGACCCGGACGCGCCGGACTTCCAGCGGGCGGGGCACATGGACGAGAAGATCGCCGCGTGGTGCAGGCGCACGGGCCAGCCCGTCCCGGAGAGCAAGGGCGCCTTCGCGCGCTGCGCCCTCGAAAGCATGATCCTGCGCTACAAGGAGCTCTGGACGCAGCTCGGGCGCATCACGGGCGAACGGCGCGACGGCCTCAACATGATCGGCGGCGCGACCCGCAACGCGCTGCACTGCCGGATGACGGCGGACGCGCTCGGCGTTCCGGTCCTCTGCGGTCCCACGGAAGGCGCCTGCGCCGGAAACGTCCTGGTGCAAATGATCGCCCTCGGCGACGTGAAGGACCACGCCGAGGCCCGCGAGCTCATGCGCGTGTCCGACCCCCCGATCGTCTATCCGCCGAACCGCGACGCCGCGGCCGCCTGGGACGAGGCCCTCGCCCGCTTCGCCGCCATGAAGGAGAAGGCATGAAGACGGGAATCACCTTCGGGACGTTCGACATGTTCCACTACGGGCACCTGCGCATCCTGCAGCGGGCCCGCGCGCTCTGCGACCGGCTCGTCGTCGGCGTCTCGAGCGACGAGTTCATCGCGAGCAAGAACAAGAGCCACGGCCTCGCCTTCCCCTACGAGCAGCGCGCGGCGATCGTCGCGGAGCTGCGGTGCGTCGACGAGGTCTTCAAGGAGGAGTGCGAGGAGAAGAAGGCGGACTACGTGCGCGAGCACAACGCCGACGTCTTCATCATCGGGGCCGACTACACGGGCCGCTTCGACTGGCTCGAGGAGGCCTGCGGCGTCGAGGTCGTCTACCTCCCCCGCACCCCGGGCGTGTCCACGACCGACCTCGCTTCGAGGATCAAATCCTGAGCGCGCCGTGGACCGCATCCCGGAAACGTTCGTCCTTTCCGCCGCCGTTCCCGCCTGCGGCGGGGAACGGATCCGCCCCCGGTCCGTCGCCGCCGTCCGCGCCGTGCCGGCCGGAACAAAAACGGCGACAGGCCGGGGCGAAACGGCGTTTTCCCCGGCGGGCCGCCGGGAAAATGCCGGCATTGCATTGTCCGCCGCTTCCTGCTAGAATCGCCCCCATGAAACGCGGCATCACCTTCGGCACCTTCGACGTCTTCCACTACGGCCACCTCCGGATCCTGGAGCGCACGCGCGAGCTGTGCGACTACCTGATCGTCGGCGTGTCGAGCGACGAGCTCAACTTCTCGAAGAAGGGGCGCAACCCCTGGTACTCCTTCGAGGAGCGGTCGCGCATCGTCGGGGCGCTCAAGTGCGTCGACGAAGTGTTCAAGGAAGAGTCCCTGGACTACAAGGCCGACTACATCAAAAAGTACCGGGCCGACGTCCTCGTGATGGGCGACGACTGGGCCGGCAAGTTCGACTGGGTGATCCCCCTCACGGGCTGCGAGGTCCTCTACCTTCCGCGCACGCCCGCGATTTCGACGACGGCGATCATCGAGAGGATCCGGGGCTAGGACGCCGCCTCGTCCGCGTTCCGGCAGGGAGCCATGTTCCGCCTGTTTTCTTTCCTGTCCTCGCTGTTCCGGCGCGACGGTCTCGCCACGGTCGGGAAGCTCTTCCGCTACGCCCTTTCCCCGAAGGCCTGGCGGTGGCTCCTTTCCGGCATCTGCCACAAGCGCGACCTGAAGGCCGCGGGGCTCGTCGACGAGGCGTGGTACCGCCGCGAGTATCCGGACGTCGCGGAAAGCGGGATCGATCCCGTCCAGGACTTCCTGACGCCGCCCCATCCGTGGTTGCGCCTTCCCAACCCCGACTTCGTTCCCCGCGAATACGCCGCGGTGAATTTCGACGTGAAGGCAAGCGGTCTTCCCTGGGCCGTCCATTACGCGAGGGACGGCATGCGGGAAGGCCGTTCCGTTTCCACGCTGGAAAACTACGAACGGCCCTTTCCCCGCGAGGCGGCCGAATTTCGCCACGAGTTCGCGGCGGCGCCGGTTGTCCATCGCAGAACGGCCGTCTTCGCGTCGTTCTCCGGCGACGGGCGTCTCAAGGAGACGGTCCTCCACTACCTCCGCGGGCTCCGGGAGGTCGTCGACAACGTCGTCTTCGTCGCGAACAATCCCGTCCTGCCGGACGAAGCCGCGAAACTGGACGGGCTCGTCCGGCTGGCCGTGTTCCGGAACCACGGATGCTACGACTTCGGCTCCTACAAGATCGGTTGGAACGAAGCGAAGGCGCTCGGGCTGCTCGATCCGGACGTCTGCGACGAACTCGTCGTCTGCAACGACTCCTGCTACGGCCCCGTGTTCCCGTTCTCCGAGACGTTCGCCGAAATGGACCGCCGCAACCGCGAGGCGAAGCCGGAAGACCGGTTCGACTTCTGGGGGATGACGGCTCACGAGCTTTTCAGACGGCCCCACGTGCAGTCCTATTTCTACGTTTTCGGAAAAGCGGTCCTCGAAGCCCGGACCCTCGACCGTTTCTTCGACAAGATGGACGAATTCCGCGAACGCGGCCAGGTGGTCTTCTTCTGCGAAACGGCCTTGTCCGCCGCCTTGACCGCCTCCGGGCACCGGTTCGCCGCGCTGGTGCCGAAAGAGTTCTCGAAGGAGCACGGTTCCCCTCCGATCAAGTTCCCCGTCACGATGCTCTCCGCCTACCGGATGCCGCTCCTCAAGGCGAAGACGCTGAAGGGGGAGTCGAAGGAGAGCCTCGCCGAAACGATGGAAATCGTCCGGCGGGAAAATCCCGGACTGGCGCGGCTGCTCCCTCCCCCGCCGGAGAAAACGGCCTTCGAGGAAAAGGCCGGGGCGGCGCCTTCCGTTCCGCGGACGGCGAGGGAAAAACACGTCGACTCCCTGCGGCGCACGGCGGACGGAATCCGCGCCGCGCGCGCCGGCGGACGCCCCGTCCGCATCCGGTTTCTCAAAGTCGTCCCGGACCTCTCCGTCGTCGGCCCCGTCTTCGGGGCCTTTCTCCCCGACAGTGATTTCACCGTGACGGTCGCCGCCGTTCCCGATCTGCGCATCGAACGGATTCCGGACCGTTTCTCGACCCTGCGGGACGTTCGGGCCGCCTTGCTCTCGAATCTTCCGCGGGAATCGGTGCTGCGGGCCGAAAACGATTTGACCGGCGAATGGTCCGACCTGACCGCCGGCACGGACGTCGTCTGCTGGGAAACGGCGGAAGACGCCTCGGACTTCCATTACAACCCCCACTACGCCGTCGGCCGCGACTTCCTCCCGGTCCTCTTCTTCGACCGCCGCACGGCCGGTCCCTATCCGCTCGAGAAGGAATTCGCGCGTCAGAACTACGCCTATTTCTGGAAGGTCTTTTTCACCGACCACGAAGCGTTCGACCTCTACGCGAAATGCTCGATCCGAAAAGGCGAAAACGCAGTCCTTCTTGACGGCGGAGACCCGTCAGCCGATCTTGTCCGGATGCTACGGACCGAGTTTCTTTCTTAGGACACCCCGACGTTCCGGCCGATCCGGCGAGTCCGCGTGTGCTTCGTTGATCGAGAGCAATGCGCCATCGGGTGCGACGGACCGCAAACGCCCTACAGTCCGGCGAAGATCGTATCCGCCATCGCCAAGGCGCGCTCGACGACGACGTCGGTGTTGTAGTGTTGCCATTCGCCCCATCGTCCGAGACCGAAGACACGGTTGCCGGCGGTTTCCGCCAACAGTGCCGCCATCGCCTCGTTCTTCCCGGTCGTGTTGAGCGGATAGGAATACTCCGAGGAATGGCGGAATGCGCCGGGGCTTAGAGGACCATTGCGCTCGCGTCTCGTCTCCCGCCAGTGTCCGCGCGCCCCGGGGGCAAAATTGGACCGGACGAGCAGACGGTGTTCCGGGCGGTCCGGGTCCGGCAGGTAGATCCACTGCGCGGGAGTGCCGAGCGTCTCCGGAACGTAGTCGATGTCGACCGACGTGTGCCGGAGCCGGGCGATGGTCGCACGTGATTCCGGAGACAGTCCATCGATCCTCTCGAACGCGGGCCAGGGGGCCGTGTTCACGATGAGGTCGGCTTCGATCTCCCCGTTCACAGTCCGAGCCGTGATGTCGAGTGTCCGGACGGCCTCTCCGAGGACGAGCCGCGTACCGAGCGACTCGCCCATGCGGCGATACGTTTCGCCGATGCCGAACACCTTCGGGTAGAAGAACACGGCGTGGCCCGGCTGCACGGCGTGGGGCCGGCGCTCCTCGCAGCTGCGGAGCGTGTCCTCGTAGGAGACGCTCGGAAGTTTGTCCAGCCAATACGTCCCGAGTGCGTCGAGGTCATCGCCGAACATCTTGCGGTTGTAGGGCAGCATGTAGTCTTCGGCGATGCCCTTGCCGAGTTTCCAGTAGATCCAGTCCGTGAACTTTTCCGGCATCGGCGCGCCCGTGTTGCACCCGGCCGCGGCGATGTCCGCGAGATATCGCTTCCGATGCGCTTCGTCGAGTTGCCAGATGTTCGCCTCGAACGGGCTGCCGATCGTCTGCCCGTGGATTCGGATGCGGGAATCCCGCTCGAAGCGGTTCCATTCGCGCTCCGGCATGAAGCCGAACAGGAACTCCGTCACGGCGGGTCGGCGGACGTCGAGGAAATGGCCGCCGCCGATGTCGAGCGGAGCGCCGTCAACGGTCCGGGTCCGGCAAAGACCGCCGGCGTCTTCTTCCTTCTCGAGAACGAGGAAATCGTCGATGCCGCACCGAAGCAGCGCGCAAGCGAGCGTGAGACCGGACGGACCGGCGCCGATGATCGCAACCTTCGTTTTCACTTTGACTCCTTCATCCAGAGTTCCTTCCACAGGCACTTGAGAATCTGCTTGCCGGTGGCCCAGGCCTTGAAATGCGTGACGCCGCCGAGGCGCGGCGATTCGGACGTGGGGAATTCGATCCGCTTGAGCCGGGCTTTGTAGGCGTGGCAGACCATCTCCATGTCGATCGTGACCTTGCCGTCCGTCTTCGGCATCGAGAGAAACGCCGTTTTCGTCATGCCGCGGAAACCGTGAAGCGTGTCCCAGACCGTATTGCCTTCGTGCTTGAAAAGAATCTTTGCGGCGAGACCGGTCGCGAGGACGAACCACTTGCGCGGTTTGAAGAACTTCGTGTCCTCCTCGTTGTGAGCCCCCTTCATCATGCGGCTTCCGACGACGAATTCATAGCCTCTCTCGTAGAACTCGCGGAACTTGTAGGTGTCCCCGACGGGGATCGTTCCCTTCGGATGGAAGAACACGAAGGCGTCGCAGTCGCACTTCTCCGCGCCGTCCCAGCAGGCCTGATTCAGGCCCTTGGCCGTTTGCCGGTAAACGGGAATGCCGGCAGCCGCGAGATACTCGACCGTGCCGTCGGTGCTGCCGCCGTCGATGCAGTAAATCTGATCGAATTTAGACCGGTCGATGAGAGGGACGTCGTGCTTGACGCCATCGATTTCGTTCCACGTGACGAGACACAGGGCAACTGTCATTTCTTGCTCCTTTCCGCAGCGTTTTCAGCACTTGTCGGCAGTCCGCTCTTCCGCCCGGGGAACAGAACGCTGCAAAGAGCTGCCACGACGACGACGAACATCAACTCCATCTGGTAGGATGAAGTCATGTAGGAGCCGATCCTTGCCCAGAAAGTGGTTGCGGAGACATATGCGATGCACGCCGTATGCAAGAGAAAGCTTCCTAAAATGCCGGCGGCGAAGAGCCACGCCGCCGTGGAGGGATCATCGAGATTCCGCAACGTCCTGCGCTTGACGATCTGGACCATGGCGACGGCGAACGCCAGAAGCGCGGCGGCGAGGACGAACGGCATCGTCCGAGTGTAAAGCGCACCGATCCGGTTGGCTCGGTCGATGAAACGCCGTTCGCGGGAAACGGTTTCCCTCGTGGAAAACCGATCTCCTGGAATCGCATGCAGACGTTCGTTCCAGTCCATCTTCTCCCACCAGGGCTCCGAGTGGCATGGCCGCGCTGCGGTGTCGTGGAATCGTGCGGCATCCGCGATCGCCAGCATCCATTCGCGAAACACGCCGGGAATGTCCTTTGCGCGGAAGGGCGCGCACATCGCCGTCGGGGAGAACCCCCTCTTGCGGAGATGTCCAGATCTGAATGCCTCAGAAAGTTCGCCATGGACGGTCGCCCAATAGGATTCGCTTGCGGGAAGGGTCGAATAAAAACCGGACAGTGCGGCCCCCTGGCGGATTCCAAACAAGGGCTTGTCCTCGTAGAGGTCTCGACCATGGTATCCTGCGGCTTTCGCCCAATGGTCGAAGCTGGCCTCGATGCCTTTTCTCGACTTCCGAAAGGTCGGGCTTTCCTCGAACGCCTTGCAAATGGTCGACCAATAGATTCCGTGATAGTGCCCCTTGTGCTCCGGAGAGGTCAGGCGCGCCTCGTCGGCCGAATCCGGCTCGATGAGATAGAGATCCTGCATGACCTTGGCGTAGTTGCCCGCGTCCCGATCATTCCGGACGGGCAGTCCGTAAACCTTCCAATTGACGAGACAGACGATGGCGTTTCCGCACAGGAACAATGCGATCGGCAGTAAACACAGCCCACTCCTCGCAATCCGGGCGGGCCGGGAATTGCCGCATCGCCAGGATCGGACGGCCGAAAGCGCCAGGCAGACGAGAACAAAGGGCCAGACCCAAATGCCGTCCTCGCGCGTGTTCTGGAACATCCACAGGGCGGAGCCGGCCGCAACGGCCCGTGCGACAAGCGTTCGGAGCGATTTCCGGGCGTCGAGGAAGACGAGCAGAAAACAACCGAAGAGGATCGGCACCTGCCAGAGCGGCATCCCGTTCCGGTGAATCCGCTGGAACGTCCCCATCGCCATCGAAATGGGGTTGAATAGCAACAGCGACAGGGATACGAGCAAGAACAGCCGATTTCGCGAAAAACGCGAACAAACGGCCGTGAAGAAAACGCACCCGAGGATGTAGAGCAGGGTCTCGACAGCGAGGAACGGAAGGCCCAGAAAGGAGGAGGCTGCCAACACCATGGGACCAAAACAGCCCTTGATCAGCGTATGCTGGTCGTAGGGGCCCATCCATTCGCCCTTCATCATGCTGTCGGCGGCGTTCAGGAACCAGAGATCGTCCCACGGCGAGCGGAAGAATCCGGGAGGAAGACGGGCGGAAAGCGCAAATCGGAAAAGAACGAGAATACAGGTCAGCATCAGGAACGCCCTGGAGCAGACCGCTTCCCCCTTGTCGGGCGAAGCATTCCACAGGACGCCTCCCGGCCCCGCGAAAGGAACCCAAAACAACATCGCCAGAAGGAGTAGCGAAATTGACGGAAAAAAGGAGATGCGGGTTCGTGCGGGCATGCCGACGACCTTCGAGAAAACGGCATACGGATCCCCCCCGGCGGCAACGACGTCCACTGCCCCCTTCCCATCCACGTCGAACTGGGCAATGTCATGCCGAATGGCGAAGTCGTTCCAGCCAAGAAGTCGATTGGATTTCCCCGAAACGCAAACCGCACCGGCACGAACGGGCGCGGATCCGTTCCCAAAATCGACTCTCAACTGGTTGATTTGGCTGGCCGGGAGAAAAAACGAGGCAGAAACACCTTGCGGACCCGCCACGACCGAACGAGAGCGTTCCGGCCGGAATGAATCCTTTTCGCTTTCGGTCCAAAAGACCTGACAAATCTGCGGATTGGACGACTTCAACCCGACGGAAACGGTCACGCCCCGGACAAGCCACAAGTCGCGACCGAAAAACAGGAACGCAGCGGCGATGCCGACGGCGACGATTGCGGAAAAAACTGTTTGATTGGGTTGGATGGGGGCTTTCATCGCAGAAATTCAGCAGATGGATCCACACTACGGTTCCGTAAGGGCGGTCATTGTAATTCGCCCCCCTGACATCCACTAGCCAGCGCAACACCCGCTGCGTAGCCGGCATCCGCCGGGGCTTCCTTGCGGACGGGGAAGAGACTACCACATCCCGGGACCGGGTTCAAGGCCGTTTTCGGTACCGGCGGCGGGCGCGACGGGCGCGGCGGCCCCCGTTCGGGGCGCACCTGTCCGCGAGGACGGGCGAAGCCGGTGCGCAGCGCCGCACCCTTGCCGCGGTTGACATCGTGGTGCGGCTTCACGAACGTGTTGCGCTCGTCGTCCGTGAAGGTCTCCATCACCGCGCGGGATCCGTCCTTCGAGCAGTCGTCCACGAGGACGATCTGCTTGCGGATCGGGACGGCGCGGACGGCGTCGACGAGCCGGGCCAGGGTACGTTCCTCGTTGTAGACGGGAACGATGACGGAGAGCGTGAAGTCGGGCGGAGTGTCGTTCATGCGGCCAGATTCTAGCACGGACGCGCATCCGGCCTCAAGAGGGACGCGCGGCGTCACGCCATGCCCAGGGCGCGCTTGATCGACGCGAGTGCGGCGTCCGCCGCGTGCGGGTGGTTGACCATGACGGTCTTGCGGAACTCGTCGCGGGCGGCGGCCTTCGGATCGGCGCCGCCCTCCACGACGTCGCGGAGGAACGACTCGATCGCCGCCTCGTCGTAGGCGAGGTAGCAGTGCGAGAGGCAGTCCTTGCCGAGCGGCGCGAACTTCGCGTCGATGTCGGAGGGATCCTTGAGCATGTAGCAGCAGGGCTTGCCGGTGTAGAACCACTCGACGAGATAGGAACCGCAGTCCTGCACGCAGGCGTCGCACGACGCGAATACCGGGAAGTAGTCCCCTTCGTCGCTCCAGCGGACGTTCGGGTGCGCCTTCATGCGGGCGATCCAGTCGTCGACCTTCGCGCGCCCCCATTTCGACGGGTTCGACAGCACCGTGAAGAGGAACGGATGCGGACGGAAGACGAAGTCGATTTCAGGATGCCTCTCCGGGAGCGTGAGGAAGTAGTCCGCGTAGCGCTGGAAGTTGGAGAGCGCGAGCGTGTCGTTCGCGCCGCCCTCGACGGAGTGGTGCGGGGCGATCAGCACGCGTTTCCGGCTTCCGTTCCGCGGCCACGGCTCCGCCGCGGCGAGCGCGTCCATCTTCACGTAGCCGACGACCTCCGCGTTGGCGCCTTTCAGGATCGAGTGCTCCGCGTACTCCTTCGCGGTCGCCTCGCACTCGAAGAACGCCTTCCAGAACCAGGCGTAGTTCTGGCGTCCGACGATGTCCCGGTCGTAGACCGACCGGTAGAATCCGTAGTTGACGTGGATCGGCAGGAAGTCGCGCCCTACGGCCCAGTGCGGGTTGTAGGGGAAACTGGAGACATCGTATGGCGACGGATAGCAGACGATGTCGGCGCCGAACGATCCGATGACGTCTGTCCATAGGCCCATCGCGTCTGGTTCGCCTTCGAGGAAGGCGTCCGCCGTAATGGCCTTTTCAAGCTCGGCGCGGCAGGCGGCGCGCGCGGGACCGGGGTCGAGTCTGAAGCCCCGGAGATCGGGCGCCACGAAGACGCGTGCGTCGAATGCCCGATCGGCGCGCATGGCGTCAAAGAGCGGCCGCGCCGGGAACATTGACGGCGACGTGACGATGAAGAGCGCCCGGACGCGTTCGCCGCGCACGGCCCTGGCGGCGATGCGGGCCGCCTTTTCCGCGAAGGAGCCTTGGTGCCCGGCACGGAGCCGCGCCGGCAACACCTCGCGCTGCGTCTTGGGCGGAGCCGCGGAGATGGCGTCGGCGAGGTCGGG
>CAMNDA010000345.1 GCA_946534745.1 uncultured Verrucomicrobiota bacterium
ACGGAGAAGCCGATCCTCACGGACGACTCGTACGAGCTCAACTACACGCACGAGGGCGCGGCCAACGGCAAGATCCGCTTCCTCCGCAACTGCACCGGCATGTGGATGATCCAGGAGCTGCGCCGCGCGTGGACGGAGCAGGACGGCGGCGCGAAGCCCTCCTGGGACGCGCTCATGCACGAGGCGGAGGCCGCGCCGGCGTTCCGCTCGCTGCTCGACCCAGACTACCCGCAGTTCGCGATGCCCGGCCGCATGCCGGAGAAGATCGTCGAGTTCTGCCGCCTCACGGGCCAGCCCATCCCCGAGACGCGCGGGCAGTTCTACCGCGCCGCGATGGAGGGCGTCGTGATGCGCTACCGCCAGGTGTGGACGGACCTCGCGCGCCTCACCGGGCGCAGGCGCGACGTGCTGCACATGATCGGCGGCGCGACGCGCGACGCGATGCACTGCCAGATGACGGCGGACGCGCTCGGCGCGTCCATCGCCTGCGGCCCCGACGAGGGCGCCGCGATGGGCAACGCGATCGCGCAGATGGTCGGCCTCGGCGACCTGCGCGACTTCGACGACGGCCGCCGGCTCGTCCGCGACTCGATCGAGATCGCGCACTGGTCCCCGAAGGACTCCGCCGCCTGGGACGAGGCCTACCCGCGCTGGCTCGCCGCCAAGCAGCGCGCCGGCGTCGCCTAGCCCGCATGGACGCCACCGTCGCCGCCGGCATCGCCGTCGGATTCCTCGCGGCGTTCCTGCAGTCGTGCTCGTATCTCGTCTCGGCGCGATACGTGCGGCTGTCGGGGCGGCCCGCGTGGACGCTCCTGCCGCCCTCCTACCTGCTGATGGCGCCGGCCGCCGCCGCGATCGTCGCGGCGACGCTGCCGCTCGCGCAGGGCGCGGTCCCGTGGCGCGCCGCGCTCGGCCCCGCCTCGTGGAGCGTCGTGTTCTGCCTCGGCGCCAACGCGGCGATGTTCCAGATGCTCCGGTCGGTCGACGCCTCCCTCGCCTCGCCGCTCCTCGGGCTCAAGGTGCCGATGCTCGCGGCGTTCTACACGTTCGCGCTCGCGCGGCCCTGCACCGCCGCGCAGTGGGCCGCCGTGGGGCTCGTCCTCGCCGCCACCGCCGCGCTCGCCCTCTCCGGGCGGCGGCTCGGGCGCGCCGGCTGGGGCTGGCTCCTCGCCACGTGCGCCGGCTTCTCCCTCGCCGACTGGCTCATCGGGGAGACGTTCGCCGCCGTCGAGCCCGCGTTCCCGTCCTTCGGGCCGCGCGCGATCTTCTCGCTCGGCTTCATCTACCTCGTGAGCGGCGCCGCCGCGGCGCTCGCCCTGCCCTTCTGCCCGCGCCTCCCGCGCGCGGGCTGGCGGCGCTGGGCCGCGCCCTACGCGGCGGTGTGGTTCGTCGCGATGGCCGCGCTCTACGCCTGCTTCGCCCTGTGCGGCATCGTGCTGGGGAACATCGTCCAGAACACGCGCGGGCTCCTCTCGATCGCTCTCGGCTGGCTCGTCGCGCACGCCGGGCGCACGGACCTGGAGGAGCGCGTGAGCCGCGCCGTCCTCGCGCGCCGCGTCGCCGCGGCGGCGCTGCTCCTCGCCGCCGTCGCGCTGTATGCGCTGGGCGGGCGGTAGGGGACGCCGCGGCTCGGCGGGGACGCCTCGCCCCACCCTGCGGCTACCGGCCCTTGAGCTTCTTGAGGGCGTCCTTGAAGGAGGCCTTGCCCATCTCGCCCTCGTTGGTGAAGTCGACGTCGGTCTCCTGGCCCTCGCGGCGCTGGATCGAGATCCACCGCGAGAGCGCGATCTCCGCGACGAGGAAGAAGAGCACCGCGATCGCGAAGAGGCGCCAGATCTCCTTGCCGAAGGCCGAGCCGCGCAGGATCGACTGCACGTCCTCGATCTTCGTCGCGAGCGAGAGCGAGACGAACCGGCGGAGCCGGTCGGCCTGCTCCTGCGAGATCGCGAGCATCGTGCTCTCCTCGGTGCCCGCGCGGACGCTGAACTTGAGCGTGCCGTCCGCCGCGATGCACGGCGCGAGCACGGCCGGGAAGCTCCCGCCCTCGGAGGGCTTGCACTCGTAGAGACCCGGGAAGAGCGAGCGCGAGATCTTGAGCGAGGTGCCGGAGTCGTCCTGCGAGAGCTCCGCGAGGAACGTCTCGCCGCGCGGGTCCTTCACCTGGACGACCTCGAGCGAGCCGGGCCGGAGGGCGGAGGCGGGGATCTTCTCCATCTGCCGCTTCCCGGGCGGCTGCCAGCGCAGCGACGCGGTGGCGCCCTGCGCGTCCTCCTCCATCCGCACCTCGATCGGCACGGGGCGGCCGGCGCGCAGGCGGATGGGCGGCGAGCTCTGGGGTACGTTCCACTGGGTGACGACGGCGACCTGCTTGCCGTCGATCCGCAGCGAGCCGCGGTCGTCGCAGCCGAGCTGGAACGTGTAGACGCCGTCGGCCGGCGCGACGACGGAGCCGGTCCAGATGGCGGAGAAGTTGTCGGCGGGGACCTTCGGGTGGGGCGCGTTGTTGCCCCAGTTGAAGTCGATGCCCGGGTCGATGCGCGTCACGAAGTCGCCCTTGAACCCGCGCTGCGAGTAGTAGCGCGCGGTGAGGCCGCCGGTCTGCTGCCCGTCCGCGGCGCCGGAGGAGAGACGCGGGGCGAGGAGCAGCGTCGCGCCGTCGGAGGGCTGGACGTTGAGGTCGGCCGCCATCGGGCGCGAGAGGTAGTACACGAGCTCGTGCACGAACGGCACGAAGGCGCGGCGCGTCGGGAGGTCGGAGGCGACCGGGTCCGGCGGGAGGCCGCAGAGCGCGACGGTCCCGCGGCCGAACGTCTTGATTGCGAGGAGCGGCGAGCCGTCCGTGAGCGCCGCGGCCTGGAAGGCGGCCCCGCCGAAGCCGGGCTTGAGCGACCAGCGCTGCAGCGGGGCGACCTCCCCGAGGTCGGTGCCGGCGCGGAGGGCGCGGAGGGCGTCGTGCGAGAAGGAGGCGGTGTCGATCCTGGGCGGCGACTCCGCGGCGGGGTCGCGCGAGGTCCACTGTGAAAGCTCCATCGGGAGGACGGGCTCGCCGTCGACGGCCCAGGCGTTGAGCGGCGCGGGCTTCGTGCGCGCGCCGGGGAGGAGCAGCAGCCCGCCGCCGTCGCGCACGTAGTTCGCGAGCGAGGCGAGCGTCGCGTCCGAGAGGCGCGGGACGTTGCAGAGCGCGACGGCCGCGAACGCGGAGAAGTCGGTTCGCGCGGCCGCGCGCGCGACGTCCTCGACGACGG
>CAMNDA010000346.1 GCA_946534745.1 uncultured Verrucomicrobiota bacterium
ACGCGCTCGCGCTGCGCCTCGATCTGCTCCTGCGTCTTCTGCTCCGCGTCGCGGATGGAGACGAGCAGGTCCTTCATCTCCTGCGGGGCCTTCTCGTTCGCGACAATCGCGTTGAGGGCCTGCAGGGCGGTGGCGGTGTGCTTCTCGAGCGTCATGCACATGCCGAGGCCGAACTCGGCGTTGTCCTCGAAGAGCGAGTTGCTCCACGCGGGGCCGCGGCCGTCCTTGCGCTGGCAGTACGGGGTGGTCGGGAGGTTGCCGCCGTAGATCGAGGAGCAGCCCGTGGCGTTGGCGATCAGGATGTGGTCGCCGAAGAGCTGCGTGACGAGCTTGATGTACGGGGTCTCGCCGCACCCGGCGCAGGCGCCGGAGAA
This sequence comes from uncultured Verrucomicrobiota bacterium, assembly GCA_946534745.1. Classification (GTDB taxonomy): domain Bacteria; phylum Verrucomicrobiota; class Kiritimatiellia; order RFP12; family UBA3636; genus UBA3636. The sequence goes on from CAMNDA010000346.1 coordinate 375, forward strand.
CTCGAAGAGCGGGCGGCAGAGCTGCGAGCCCTTGACCGTGTCGAGGCCCTTGATGTCCTTGTGCGCGATCTCCGGGAGGTCCATGAAGAACTTGAAGTTCTCGGCCTCGGGCTTGCGGAGCGGCAGCTGCGGCTCGAGCTTGAGCGCGGGGGCCTTGCCGGCCGCGACGAGCGCGGGCTTGGACATCGGGCAGACGGTGACGCAGAGGCCGCAGCCGGTGCAGTCCTCGGGCGCCGCCTGGAGCGTGAACTTCTTGCCGGCGTAGGGCGGCTTGGCGTCCGCGGACTTGAAGGTCTCGGGCGCGCCCTCGGCCTTGTCGTAGACCTTGCCGCGGATGGCCGCGTGGGGGCAGACGATCGAGCAGTTGAGGCACTGGATGCAGGTGGCGGGGTTCCACACGGGGATGTGGGTCGCGATGTTGCGCTTCTCCCACTGCGTGGTGGCGGTCGGCCAGGTGCCGTCGTCCGGAATCATGGAGACGGGCATGTCGTTGCCCTTCTGGGCCATGAGCTGGGCGGTGACCTTCTGGACGAACTCGGGGGCCTCGGGCGAGACCGTGGGCGGCATCTTGTAGACGCCGGCCGGCTGCGCCGGGTACTTGACCTCGAACACGGCGTCGCGCGCCGCGTCGATGCACTTCCAGTTCTTCTCCACCACGTCCATGCCCTTCTTGGCGTAGGACTTCTCGGCGTATTCCTTGAGCTTGGCGATGGCCTCGTCCTCGGGGAGGATGCCGGAGATCTTGAAGAACGCGGTCTGGAGCACGGTGTTGGTGCGCGTGCCCATGCCGGTGGCCTCGGCGATCTTGGCGGCGTCGATCACGTAGAACTTGATCTTCTTGTCGATGATCTGCTGCTCGATCTCGTCGGGGAGGTGCTGCCAGACCTCCTCGGCCGAGTAGGGGGAGGCGAGCAGGAACGTCGCGCCCGTCTTGGCCTTGGAGAGCATGTCGTACTTCTCGACGAAGGAGAAGTTGTGGCAGGCGACGAAGTCCGCGTTGGTGCAGAGGTACGGGCTGCGGATCGGCGTGGCGCCGAAGCGCAGGTGAGAGGTCGTGAGGCCGCCCGCCTTCTTGGAGTCGTACTCGAAGTAGCCCTGCGCGTAGTTGTCGGTGTAGGTGCCGATGATCTTGATCGAGTTCTTGTTCGCGCCGACCGTGCCGTCGGAGCCGAGGCCGTAGAACATGCACTCGTGGCGGTCGGCGTGGGCGAGGACGAAGGACTTGTCGTAGTCGATCGAGAGGCCGCAGACGTCGTCCTTGATGCCGACGGCGAAGTGGTTCTTCGGGGCGGCGGAGGCGGCGTTCTCGAAGACGCCCTTGACCATCGCGGGCGTGAACTCCTTGGAGCCGAGGCCGTAGCGGCCGCCGAGGACCTTGGGCCAGGACTTGATCCAGCCCTGCTCCATCGCCTCGCCGATCGCGGTGCGGACGTCGAGGTAGAGCGGGTCGCCGAGGGAGCCGGGCTCCTTGACGCGGTCGAGGACCGTGACGGTCTTCACGGTGGCGGGGAGCGCCTTGGCGAAGGCCTCGACGGGGAAGGGGAGGAAGAGGCGGATCTTGACGACGCCGAGCTTGGCGCCGGCGGCGTTGAGCTTGGCGACCGTCTCGTCGCAGGTGTCGGAGCCGGAGCCCATGATGACGATCACGTTCTCGGCGTCGGGCGCGCCGACGTAGTCGACGATGTTGTACTTGCGGCCGACGAGCCCGGCGAGCTTGTCCATGTTCTTCTGGACGATGCCCGGGACGGCGGCGTAGTACTTGTTGACCGTCTCGCGGCCCTGGAAGTAGACGTCGGGGTTCTGGGCGGTGCCGCGCATCTTCGGGTGGTCGGGGGTGAGGCCGCGCTTGCGGAACTGCTCGACGAGGTCGTCGTCGATCATCGCGCGGATGGCCTCCTGGGGCATCGCGTCGATCTTCTGGACCTCGTGGGAGGTGCGGAAGCCGTCGAAGAAGTGGAGGAACGGGACGCGGGACTGGAGCGTCGAGGCGTGGGCGACGAGCGCGAGGTCCTGGGCCTCCTGGACGGAGGCGGAGGCGAGCATCGCGAAGCCCGTCTGGCGGCAGGACATCACGTCGGAGTGGTCGCCGAAGATGTTGAGGCCCTGGTAGGCGAGGGCGCGGGCGGACACGTGGAAGACCGTGGGGACGAGCTCGCCGGCGATCTTGTACATGTTGGGGATCATCAGCAGGAGGCCCTGCGACGCGGTGAACGTCGTCGTGAGGGCGCCGGTGGTGAGGGCGCCGTGGACCGCGCCGGCGGCGCCGCCCTCGGACTCCATCTCGATGATCTTGGGGACGTTGCCCCAGAGGTTGGTCTTGCCCTTGGCGGCGAGCTCGTCGCACGTCTCCGCCATCGGGGAGGAGGGGGTGATCGGGTAGATCGCGCAGACTTCGCTGCACTGGAAGGCGACCTGCGCGCACGCAGTGTTGCCGTCCACCATGATTTTCTTTGCGTTGGTAGCCATGGCTGGTATGGGTTGGTGGTTGCTCCCTGGGCGGGGAGGTGTAAAAACGGGGAGGATGATACCAGAAAGCGCCCCGGATGAAAAGGGCGAAATTCGTGCGCGTGGGCGCGCGGGCGATTTCCCTTTTCCCGCGCGGGGCGTTCTGGTAATCTTCGCGCAAATGCGCGCGGAAGGCGCGAGGGCGGAGGCCGCGATGGAGAAGGACTGGACGAGCTGGAACGGATACGAGATGGAGCGGAGCGACCCCGAGCCCGGGGTCGCGCGGCTGCTGGTGCGGCCGAAGGCGGGGACGCCCCTCGCGCGTGACGCGGAGGGGCGTCCGCTGTGGTACTGGAAGGTGCACTTCTGGGGCGCGTTCCCGTTCGTCGACCTCGCGCTGCTCGCGCGCGGCTGGCATGTCGCGCACGCGACCGTGGACGAGCTCTACGGCGGGCCCGAGTGCATGCGGCGGATGGACGGCCTCTACGACGCCATGGTCGCGCGCGGCTTCTCGCGCCGCCCCGTGCTCTGCGGCATGAGCCGCGGCGGGCTCGATACGGCGAACTGGGCCGCGCACCGCGCCGGCGCGCCCGCGGGAATCATCCTCGACAACCCCCTGCTCGACATCCGCTCGTGGCCGCTCGGCGCGGGCGCCTCGAAGGGCGGCACCGCCGAGAACCGGGAGAACGCCAAGCGCGCGTGGGGCCTCCGCGACGACGCCGAGGCGATGGCGTTCGAGGGCGGGCCGCTGCGGACGGCCGTCGCGCCGCTCGCGGCGGCGCGCACGCCGGTGCTCCTGGTGCAGGCGCTCGCGGACACCGTCGTGCCGCCGGAGGAGAACGGCCTGCCGTTCCTCGAGGCGCTGCGCGCGGCGGGCGGCGTCTGCGAGACGATCGAGAAGCCCGGCGCGGACCACCATCCGCACTCGCTCGATCCGCCCGACCGGATCGTCGGGTGGATCGAGCGAATCCGCCCGTAGGGGCTACAGCCCGAGGAGGGCGGAGACGCGGAGGAACTCGGAGGCGGACCAGGCCTGGGCGTCGCAGCCGCGGCCCGCGTGGGGCGCGTCGCCGTCCATGATCTCCGGGAGGTGGCCGACGCAGTCCGCCTCGAGGAGCGGAAGCGCGGTGGAGAGCAGCGACGCGGCGGCCTCGCGCGCGCTGTCGCCGTAGACGAGCACGAGCGCCTCGGCGTAGGAGGGGAACGGCCACGGCCACGCGGTGCCGTTGTGGTAGGCCGGCTTGCGGCGCGTGTCCTCGTCGCCCTCGTAGCGGCCCCAGTAGGGGCGCGCCGGGTCGTTGAGGCGGCCGGAGGGGCCGTCGATCGGGAGCTCGTAGCGGACGCGACCCGGCGCGAGGGTGCGGATGGCGCCGGGGACGAGCAGGCGCTCGGAGGAGGCGACGACGGCGCGCGCGGCGGGGTGGTCCGGCGGGACGGCGCCGAGCGTGACCGCGAAGAGCTGGTTGCAGCGCAGGTGGTCGTCGGCGACGGCCTCGGCCGCGGGGCGGTAGCCGCCGGGGGCGTGGAGGCAGTCGGAGAGGAAGCCGCGCTCCGGCGACCAGAAGAGGCGGAGGAAGGAGGCGGCCGCCTT
>CAMNDA010000347.1 GCA_946534745.1 uncultured Verrucomicrobiota bacterium
CCCGCCAGTCGGCCGCGGCGAGGTCGTCGCAGGCGAAGCAGGTGTGGTACGCCGCCTTGCGGTCCACGTGGTGAACGATCTCGACCTGCCCGTCCGCGACGGAGATCGAGCGGGCGGGGCACGGGCGCGGCACCTCGGCCCGCGCCGCGGCGCCGGCGGCGAGGGCGGCCGCGGCGGCGATGCCGCGGAGGGAGGACGGAGGAACGGAACGGATCTGCATGGGGAATCCGGATTCTAGCCCTTTCCGCCCGCTCCCGCAAGCGCCGATGAGCTGGGAGACTCGCCAATCGCCCAAGCCGCGGAACGGGTTGCGCTTCGTGCGCATTTGGTGTAGAATACGTTGCCGTTGACTTCGTTCGCGCTCGCCGTTCCCGATCGCCCTTTTCGAACGATCTTCTGCGGCAAGCGACCATCGAACCGCTGGACCGCTTCGCCAGAAAGGATTTCCGATGAAAAATCATGCACTCCTCATCGTGCTCGTCTGCGTGCTTTCGCACTCCCTTCCCGCCCGTGGCGGCACGGTCTACCGTCCCGGCCTGTGGCAGGCGTCGCTGTCGGGCGCGGGCAACTGGACGGGCGACATTCCGTCCGCCTCGAACGCGGAGCGCGCCCCCGGGACCATGATGGCGGAGATCACGGGGAGCACGAACAACCCGATCACCGGCACCACGTGCTCGTGGGGCGACAACAAGACGTGGGGCTACGCCGGGCAGATGTACATGCGCGCCGGCGTCACCTACCACTTCTACAAGTTCGTCGACGACAACGGCAACTACGTCGTGGACGGGACGACCATCCTGCAGAACCACACGAGCTACAATTCGTTCGCCCACTGCACCCACACGCCCACGACGAGCGGCTGGAAGGATGTCGACCTGCGCTTCGGCAACGGCTCCGGCGGCGCCGGCCGCTCCGGGCTCTTCGGCGCCGGGTGGAACACCAACGGGGTCTCCGCGAACCAGCTGTCCGGCTGGAGGCACATCGCCGACCCCGGCGACTGCACGCTGCTCCGCGTCCCGACCGACGAATCGTTCTCGAGCGCGGACCTGACCCGCATGATGATCGGCCCGTCGGGGCTGACGGTCGTCCTCTCCCACCAGGAGCTGCCGTCGGGGGCCACGCTCTACGCCGTTCTGGATTCCGCGGACCGCGGCACGGACCTCCTGGAGGACTGGGCCACCGTCGTGAATCTCGGCCCCGTCTCGCCCGCGGCCGGCGAATCGTTCCATCTGGTCCCCGGCGCCGCGGCGCCGGGCTTCCTCCGCCTCGTGCTGGTCTCGCCGGGGCTTTCGGCCGGCTCCTTCGTCGAGTGGCTCGATCCCGTCGACCTTTCGTCGGTCGCGACGGACGGGCCCCTGACCGTCGGCGCGACGATCGCGACGGACTACGACGCCATCGACGTTTCGGTCATCGTCCCGAGCCTCGGTCCGGCCGAATCCGTCGCGCTCAAGGTTGAGCTGAGCACGACTTCCGACTTCTCCTCGGGGGTCTTGACGAAGAACCTTTCCCCGGCCACCGCGGCCGGGGCCACCGCCAGTGTTCACTTCGGTTCCCGCCCCCCCGACACCGCCCATTGGGTGCGCGTCACGGCGACCCCCGATGTCGGGGATCCGATCGTGAAGGTTTACGAGATAGCGACGAAGCACCCGGGCCCCGTCTTCTCCGCGTCCGTCGATACGGGCCACATCGCTTCGCAAATCTCCCTTTCGTTCACCAGCCCGGGATTCGGAGCCTCGGTCACCAAGATCACGGTCCAGGCGGCGACCTCCGCCACTTTCAGCTATCCCGAAGCGTCCAGGGTCTTCCCGGTGAACCTCTCCGCGATGCCGACGAACGTCAACGACATCGTGGTGCCCCGCCTGCCGGTCTCCTCGCCCGTGTACTTCCGCATCATCGCCGAGAACTCGGGCGGCTACACCAGGACCGTCGATCTGTCGGAATCCCCCGCCATCGCCTCCGGGGACAACGCCTGGTCCGGACTCTCCGAGAACATCGCAGACATGAACGCCTACCTCTACGCGGGGGGGATGCCGTCCGCCGGGAACAAGCTCTTCTTCGCCCTGCCCGCCGGCCTGAGCCCGATCATCGACCAGGACAGGACCATGCCGTCGCTGCGATTCACGAGCAAGACGACCGAGGCGGTCGACACGGGCTACCTGGGCGGCTATCACAGCTGCGGGTACGACCTGGCCGGAACCGGCGTCCTGACCTTCAGCGCGGAAAAGCCCATCCTGCAGGCCTCCAAGGGCACCAACGTCGTGCGGAACCCGATCCTGTTCAGCCGCAACAACAGCCAGACGGTCTACGTCACCTCCCAGAACGGCCGGCTCGACCTCACGGGCGAGCTGATGCTGCCGGACAACGTGTCGAACACCACGATGCGCGTGAACGGGGATGGCGGCGAGGTCCACTTCGGAGGCCCCTCGACCGACTTCATGGGAACGCTTTTCCTTGAAACGTCCTTCACGCTGTCGCTCGACCATCCGAACGCCATGACGAACGTGAGCCGGATCTTCTTCGACGGCGGCTGGGGATCCTTCACCTATCTGAAGAACAACACCGGCGCGCCCATGACGTTCCCGCGGTGCACGAAGGTGGAAGCCACCAAGGGGTGGTCGAGCACCCGCGCATGCTTCCGCGGAGCGCCGATGCTCTTCCCCGAGGCGACCCTGATCTGGTATGTTCGCGCCTTCGACGGCAGCACCTTCGACGCCGACGTCTTCGTGAAGGACCTCGAGGTCGGGAAAAACGACAACGGCGGCGATGCCGGGCTTGACAAGAGGGGGACCGGAACGCTCGCCGTCTCGGGCACGACGAGCTGGAGCGCGCAGAACGTCAAGCACTACATTCGGCTCCGCGGTGGGTGCTTCTGGCCGCAAACCACGGCCGGGCTTCCTCCGAGCGGCGAATTCTACGTCCCCGTCAAGAACGAATACGGCACGCTCGGCCTGAGCGGCGACTACAGCCCGATGCTCGACGGCTCGTCGACGCCGCGCGTCTTCCAGGAGACCTCCGAGTCCGTCTGGGGCTTCACGGGCTTCGGCGGCGACCGCACCGTCTGCTGGAACGGCGACCCGACGCTCAATCTTACCAATACGACGAGCCACAACGTGTCGACCAAGCTCGCCAGTTCCACCGAGAACAGCGTCGGAAAGACCTACAACACCTACTACGCCTACCCCTCGCGGCTCATGTTCGGCAACCGCTCGGAGTTCGCCGACGGCACCGTGATCTTCCGCAACCCGATCCGGTACGAACTCGGGCAGAACTGGGACACGGCGACCTACTTCGAAAGCACGAACCACGTCGTCGCCGCCCGCATGCGCGGCTCGCTGCGGCTTGGCAACCGCGACAAGACGTGGACCTTCTCCGGCCGCAACTTCGGCGGCTACCTCGCGCTCGAGGCGGAGAACACGGACTTCACGGGCCGGGTGAGCGTCTCCGAGAAGGGCAACCTCCTCGTAAACTCGAACCTCGTCGCGCGCTCCGCCACGGTGCAGAGCGGCTCCGGTCTCGGCGGCACGGGCTCGCTCTCGACCGAGGACGGCACGACGGTGAAGAGCGGCGGCGCGCTCTTCGGCGGCGAGTGGAACAAGGGCGGGACGCTCGATCTCGCCGGCGCTCTCACGCTGGAGGGCGGTTCCGCGCTGCGCGCCGAGGTCGGCGCGTCGAGCGACCGGATCGGATGCGCCAAGCTCGCCGCCGGCTCCACGCTCAAGCTCACCGCGCCCGTCTACGTGGACGTCGACACCGATCCCCGCGTCTCCCCCGTCCGCGGCGTGTCCTGCAAGATCCTCGACTGGAGCGAGGCCTCCTTCGACTCCGGCTCCGCGCCGAAGCGCGAGGATTTCGTGGCGCGCCCCGAAAGCAACTCCGACATCCGGAGCATATACGTCGTCGTCCGCGACGACGGCCTCTACGTGAACTACATCTCGGTCCGCTGCCCGCCGTCGACCATCATGATTCTCCGATAGAGTCCCCTCGGCGCACGTGGCGGCCTTATGGCCCGCGCGATCACGCGGGCCCGACCCCCTCAGGCTCGCTTCGCGCTCGCCAGCTCCCCCACGGGGGAGCCGGGCTACGGGGCGCGGAAGGCCGCCCCGGGGGCGAGGAGGATCTCGCGGCCGCCGAGGCGGAGGAAGAGCGGGATCGCGGTCGGGTTCTCGAGGATGCGGCCGTCGAGCGAGCCGCGCAACGCGCGGAAGGCGAGGACGTAGCGGCAGATTTCAATGTTCGTCGCGCGCCAGACGCCGTCGCGGCCGTCGAACTTCGCGCAGAGCGCCTCGAAGCGGGCCCAGTCCTCCTCGGAGCCGAACTCGAACGAGTGGCCCCAGACGTAGAAGAGCGCGGGCTCCGCCGCGGCGGCGTCCGGCGGCGCGGCGAGGAAGCGGTCCGCGAGCGCCTCGGCGTCCTCGGCGCGGTGGTGCGTCGTGGGATGCCAGTCGAGGAAGTCCTCCGGGACGGCGAAGTCCCCGCGCGGCGCGACGACGCGGGCGTGCACGATCCCCGCGGCGCGCAGCGCCGCGTCGGCCGCCGGGCCCTTGGAGTGCCCGCCGCAGGGGTACGCGGAGCCCTCGACCGGATGGCCGGCGAGCGCCTCGAGCGCGAGGCGGTCGCGCGCGATGTCGAGCGCGGCGACGGCGGGGAGCGTCGCGTTCCACGACTCGTGGCGGAGTCCGTGCACCGCCACCTCGTGCCCCGCGTAGAGCGAGGCGACCTCGCGGGCGCGGACGTTCCACGCGTCGGGCGCCGCGCCGTCGGCCGCAAGCTTGCCGGAGTTGAGGTTGAACGTCCCGCGCAGGCCGTGCGCCGAGAGCAGCGCGACGAGGCGGCGGTCGTTGCGCATACCGTCGTCCCACGAGAACGTGACCGCCTTCTCGCGGAAGCCCGGCCAGCACAGGACCGGCCTCCCGGCCGGTCCGGAATGCTGAATGCCGAATGCTGAATGCTGAATGTCCGCGGCATCGGCCTTGTTCCCGTCTTCCCCGTGTTTCCCGGTCGAAAGGATCCGGACGACCGGATCGGGGTGGGGCGGGGCGGAGGACGATTCCGCCGTGCCGAGGGTTTTGAGGTCGAGCGCCTGGCCGGGCGCGAGCGTGACCGCGACCGCGCCCTCGCCGCCGCCGTGGTCGGGGCCCAGCGTGGCGTGGACGGTCGTGGCGGAGAGGTTGCGGACGACGGAGCCGTCGAGCGTCGAGACCACCGCCTGGCACGCGGTCCAGTAGTCGACGAGCTCGAGGTTCGTGCAGTACCAGACGCCCTCTCGGCCGCCGAGCGCGGAGCAAAGCGCCTCGAGGTCGTCCCAGCGGTCTTCGAACTCGTAGCCGTGGCCCCAGACCGAAAGGACCGAAAGCGTGCCGCCCCAGCCGTCGCGCCCGAGCGCGCCCTCGACGTGCGGCAGGACGTGGCGCTCGTGCGCGACCTGCGTCCAGCGCAGGAAGTCCGGCACCGGCCAGAGGGAGGAATGCGACTCGCGGGCCGTCCGCGCGTAGGCCAGCCCCGCCTCGCGCATGGCGTCGACGGCGGCGTCGCCGTGGGCGCCGTAGGGCGATGCGAAGCCGCGGACGGGCCGCCCGAGCAGGTCCTCCAGCGCGGCGCGGCCGTCGCGGATCTCGGCGAGGCGGCGGAAGGGGTCCAGGGCGTCGAGGTTGCGGTGGAGCCAGCCGTGGGAGGCGATCTCGTGGCCCGCGTAGAGCGAGGCGACCTCGTCGCGCGAGACGACGCCGTCGCGCCCGAAGCGCCCGGGGACGAGGTTGAACGTGGCCTTGAGGCCGTGGCGGTTGAAGGCCTCGACGAGGCGGCGGTCGTGGACCGTGCCGTCGTCGAACGAGAGCGTGACGGCGCGGCGCGCGCCGCCGGGGAAGGTGAAGTAGAGCCGGTTGTCGGTGTCCATGGCGCGGATTCTACGCCCGCGCCCGCCTCGCGCGCAAGCGCGACGCGGCGCGGCGCGCGTTGACGCGCGCGAGGGACCCGCGTATAATGCCGCGGCGTCCCCGTCCGTCCCGAACGGCGGGGCGGGGTCCGGAAACCGGACTCCGGCCGGCTGACTTTTCAAAAGGAGACGCTCCATGATCCGCAAGCTCGTCCTTCCGTCCCTCCTCTCCCTCGCGCTCCCCGCGGGCGCGGCATTCGTGCCCGCCGCCGTCGAGACGACGGGCGAAAGCGTCACGACGACCGTCCTCTCCGACCAGTCCACGGTTGTGACGTTCCTCGCGGACGGCACGCTCACGCTGACGGACGACGTCACGGCCCGCGCGCTCTTCGTGGGCGGCGGCGGCGGCGGCGGCAGCGGTGTCGGCGGCGGCGGCGGCGGCGGCGGCGTGGTCGAGCTCGAGTCGCTGGAGCTTGCAGCGGGGACCTACGCGATCTCCGTCGGCGCGGGTGGCGCGGGCGGTACGTCGAAAGCGGCCGGCTCCAACGGCGGCGACTCGACGATGACGTTCGGCGGCCAGGCGGTCTCGCCGCTTCTTCCCGCCCTCGGCGGCGGTCGCGGAGCCGGATGGGACTACTATACCGCCCACACGTCCGGCGGTTCGGGCGGCGGCTCGTGCAACGGACAGGCCGGCAAGGCCGGCACGCCCGGCCAGGGCTACGCGGCCGGCAAGGCCGGTTCCCGCTCCTCCGGCGGCGGCGGCGGCGCGGGCGGCCCCGGCGGAAACGGCGACACGGCGGGCAACGGCGTCCAGAAACAGCCGCTCGGCATCGGCGGCGTCGGCGTGACGAACGACATCTCGGGCGTCGCGATCGCCTACGGCGGCGGCGGCGGCGGCGGCGGCGGCGACAGCGGCAAGTGCCCCGGCAGCCCCGGCACGGACGGCGGCGGCGACGGCACGGATGCGAACGGTCCCGCCGGCGGCAACGGCGAGAACGGCCGGGGCGGCGGCGGCGGCGGTTCCGGCTACGGCAAGGGCGTCCCCGGCGGCAACGGCGGATCGGGCGTCGTGATCGTCCGGATCGCGCCGATACCCGTCGGCCCAGAGCCGATCTTAAAGGTTCTTTCCGTCGAGGACGGCCCGGAGTCGGTCCTCGTGTCGGCAAAGCTGACCTACGTCGGCGAGGGTTCTTCTTCGGCCACCGTCTCCTACGCGGTCGCGGCGAGCGCCGCCGC
>CAMNDA010000348.1 GCA_946534745.1 uncultured Verrucomicrobiota bacterium
CCCCCGCCCGCCGCGGGAGGAAGCGAGAGCCCCTAGAGGAGGCCTTCGAGCCCGGGGACGGTGCCCGCGCCGTCGATGGTGCGGCCGGCCGGGTCCACGAGGCGGGCGGAGACGAAGATGAGCAGGTTCTTCTTCTCGCTCTGGTCGTACTGGTAGCGGAAGAGGCGGCCGAGGATCGGGATGTCGCCGAGGATCGGGATCTTGTCCTCCTCGCTGTAGCGCTCCTCCGTGATCATGCCGCCCATGACGACCGTCGAGCCGTTGTAGATGTCGACGGAGGTCGCGAGCGAGCGGACCGGGAAGAAGGGCTGCTCCATGTTGAGCTGGACGTACTCGACCTGGCGCTGGCCGGTGATCAGGTTCTGGTCGCCGTAGACCGGGTAGGTGGAGCCGTAGTTCTTCCACGTCGGGATCGAGACGACGGAGGGCGTCATGTCGAGGCTGATGCGGGAGCCGTCGGACGAGACGCGCGGCGTCACCTGGAGGATCACGCCGACCTCGCGGGTCTGGAAGTTCTGGGGCTCGACGACGGCGCCGGTGTAGGTCGAGGAGTCGTTGTTGTTGTTGTTGCTCTCGAGCATCTGCACGTCGTACTCGGTCGGGTAGATGTACTCGACGACGCTCTTGATCGTGGCCTGGGCGCCGGTCTGCGCGACGACCTTCGGCGCGGACAGCAGGTCCGCGTTGGTCTTGTTGGCGAGGGCGTGGAGGACGACCGAGAGCTCGGGGTTCGTGAGGATCGAGGTGAACGTCGCGATGTTGTCGGCGATGCCGGATCCGTTGTTGATCGTCTCGCGCTGGTTCTGCGGGAGGAAGTTGAAGCCGCCCGTGAGGTTGCCCTTCTCCAAGACGAGGCGGCGGCGGGACTGCGCGCCGAGCCAGCTGTCGTTCTTCTTCTCGGAGATCTCGTAGTTGTCGTTGAGGATCCACTCGAGGCCGAGGGAGTTGAGGTCCGTCTGCCCGACCTCGACGAAGCGGACCTCGATCTCGACCTGGAACGGCGTCACGTTGAGGGCGCCGAGGACCTGCTCGAGGGTGGCGAGGTTGTCCGCCGTGTTCATCACGACGAGCTTGCCGATGGAGGGCATGTACTTGACGGACGAGCCGTCGGGCCAGTTGACGCCGAGCTGGCCGAAGAAGTTCTTCCAGTCGGAGGTGCCCTCGGAGGAGCCGGGCGCGAGGGCGAAGGGGTCGCCCGCGTCGCCCGAGCCGCCGCCGCCTGTGCCGCCGATCGTGTTGACGTGCTGGTCGATCGACGGGAGAACGTTGTACATGCGGTGCAGGAGCGTGCTGTCCGCCTTGTTCTTGGGCATGATGCGGACGATGTTGCCCTGGATGCGGTACTTGAGGTTCGCCAGGTCCATCACCGTGTCGAGCGTCTGGAGCAGCGTCACGTAGTGCGACTTGATCGTCAGCAGCGGGATGCCGCCGGAGCTCGCGGCCGGCTCGGTGGGCTCGCCGAAGAGGTCGCCGCCGCCGGCGCCGAAGCCGGAGTCGGCCTCGGCGCCGCCCGTGTCGCCGATGTCGAGGACGAAGTTCACGCCGCGCTCGGCAGCGGGAACGTCGTCCTCGTCGTACTCGCGGGAGGCGTCGCTGAGGAAGGTGATCACGTCGGCGATGTTGGCCTGGCGGAACTCGATCTCCGGAATGACGATGTTGCCCATCTTCTGCCGGATCTTCGTCTCGACGGAGAGATCCGCGGCCTTGCCCTTGTTCGGGTCGTCGTTCCCGGTGACGGTGACGCCGGGGGTGACGTCGCCCTTGATGAAGTCGACCGCGTAGGTGCGGGGCGTCCACTTGCCGGTGACGTCGCGGATCATGCCGTCGCGGGTCGTGCGGCGCTCCTCGTCGACGTACTGGTGCTCGCGGATGTAGAGGCGGCGCAGGAGGCTCAGGGCCTCGTCGCACCACGGGTAGTCGTGGAGCAGGAGCTCGACCTCGCGGCGGCACTCGGTGTACTGGCCGCAGGCGTAGAACTCCTTCGCGACGCCCATCCGGTCGTCGATCCGCTCGCGCATCGCCTTGTACTCCTTGCCGTTCCACCACTTGACGACCGGCGGCGGCGGGACGGGCGGCGGCTCGCGCTGGAGCTTGGTGATCTCGGCGTAGAGCTCGTTGGCCTTCGGGTGGAGCAGGCGGCGCGCCTCGCGGCAGTTCTTGAGGGCGTCCTCGTAGGCGCGGGCCTCGACGCGGTCGAGCGCGAGGCGGTAGTACGCCTCGGCCTTGCCGCGGGTGGCCTCCTCGATGTAGGGGTGGGTCTTCTCCATGTCCAGCTCGACGAGGTACTTGAGCGCCTCGTCGAACTTCTCGTTGGCGTGGTCCCAGCTGCCGACGGCGAGCAGGTTGTTGCCCTGCTTGACGCAGTCGACGCCGTGGGTGATCAGCAGCTCGCGGCGGGCCTGCTCGAGGGCGTCGAGCTCGGAGAGCGACTTGGCCATCGGATCGGCGGGCGCGGCCTCCGCGACGGCGCCGGCGTCCGGATCGTCGACGCCGATCAGGTCGTCGTCCGGATCTGCGAGATTGTCGCCCAGCTCGCCGCCGACCTCCTCGTCGGCGGGCGCGGCCTCCGCGACGAGATCAAGACCTTCTTCCTCGACAAGGGGTTCCTCCTCGACAACCTCCTCGACCGCGGCGTCGGCCACGTCCTCGACCTCCTCGACCACGGCATCGGCGACATCCTCGGTCTCCTCAACCACAGCATCGGCGACATCCTCGGTCTCCTCGACCGCGGCATCAGCGACATCCTCGGTCTCCTCGACCGCGGCGTCGGCCACGTCGGCGACATCCTCGGTCTCCTCGACCGCCGCATCAGCCGCGTCGGCGACATCCTCGACCGCTTCGTCCGCGGCATCGGCGACATCCTCGACCGCTTCGTCCGCGGCATCGGCGACATCCTCGACCGCTTCGTCCGCGGCGTCGGCCACGTCCTCGGCCTCCTCGGCCGCGGCATCGGCCACGTCCTCGACCGCTTCGTCTGCGGCGTCGGCCACGTCCTCGACCGCCTCGTCCGCGGCGTCGGCCACGTCCTCGACCGCCTCGTCCGCGGCGTCGGCCACGTCCTCGACCGCTTCGTCCGCGGCATCGGCCACGTCCTCGGCCTCCTCAGCCGCGGCATCGGCCACGTCCTCGACCGCCTCGTCCGCGGCGTCGAGCGCGTCGTCAGCCGCGTCAGCCGTGTCCGAGAACAGGTCGTCGACGTTGTCGGCGGCCTCGTCGACCGTCGCCTCGGCGGTGTCGGCCGCGTCGGTGAGGTCGTCCTCGAGCGAATCGAGATCGAGGTCGATGTCCATGCCGCCGGCCTGGCGGACGTTGAGCACGGCCTTGGGGGGCTCCGAGTAGGCCAGCATGGCGACGAGCGCCAGGAAGGCGATGGAGGAGGGGCCGAGAAGTTTCTTTGCGTTCATCCTGTGATTCTCCTGCGGGAAGGAAAAGCGTGTTGCGTGTTCGTGAAAGTTTTCTTCGGACGGGTTATTCGGCGGGGATGTCGACCGTTTCCTTGTTCGACGCTCGCTCAAGCTTCGCGGTGCCGGCCTTGCGGTCGACGGAGAGCAACTTGAAGGTGTCGCCGTCGAAGTCGAACGTCTCGTTGCGCTTGGCCTCGTAGACCTTGGGCTCGGCGTCCTTGGCGCAGACGAAGGAGGCCTTGTAGATGCTGGACTCGGGCTTGGCGCCGGCCTTCATCACGACCTGGTCGCCGTCCTTGGCGAAGACGAGCGTGAAGACTTCCTGCTTGCGGACGCCGGTCGAGGTCTTGCGCTCCTCCATCGCGGAGGAGTAGTCCTGGAGGACGAAGCCGGTCTTGGCCAGCTCCTGGCCCTTCTTGACGTACCAGTCGCGCCCGCGGGCGTCCTTGACGGCGAACTTGTAGGAGCCGTCGGCGCCCTTCATCTTGCTGCCGTTGAACGAGAACGGGAACGGCTCCACGTCGATGGAGCGCACGCGCAGGAACGCGAAGCGGGGCGGGTGGCTCTTGGCGTCCTTCGGGTCGGTTCCGCCCTGGAACTCCTCGAGGTTCGTGAAGCCGTCGGTGTCCGGGTCGAGCGCCGCGTCGTCGTTGAACGGGTCGAGGGCGAACTTCTTCTCCCACTCGTCCGGCATGCCGTCGGAGTCGGAGTCCCACGACTCGTCGATCGCGGCGTTCTCGTCCGGCTGCTCGGCGGAGCACCACGGGCAGGCGTCGGCGTCGATCGGGATGGGCTGCGAGCACTTCGGGTTCACGCAGGCGACCCGCTCGGGGGCGATCAGGAAGGCGACGTTGGTCCCGGACATCCCGTAGGAGGCGCGCGCCGCGTCGCGCGCGGCGGAGAAGAGCAGCCCGGGGACGACCTCCACGTTGCGGCGCTCCGTGCTTTCGAGCGCCTGCACGCGGCGGCGGAACTTGGCCGAATCGGCCTTGTTGGAGCCGGCCGAGACGAGAAGCGCGATGAGGGAGCCGACGAGTACGGCGAGCGCGGCGGCGAGGACCAGCTTGTCGTAGTGCTCGGTCAGGAAGGCGGATTTCTTCTGGCTGGCCATTTCTATTCCTCCTCCTGGGCCGGATCGGAGCCGGAGCCCTCGCTTCCGACGAAGCGGACGTCCACGAAGACCGTGGCGGACACGGGGGCCTCGCGGAGAGGTCCGGAGACCATCCGGGACGCGCGCGGCGGCGGCTTGGGCGGACCGAGCGTCTGCGGCGCGGCGCGGTCCTCGGGCGCCTCGTCCTCGCGGCCGCGGCGGCGGGCGGCCTCCTTCTCCTGCGCCTCGTCGGGAAAGACCACGTCGTCCGTGACCTTGGCCATCGAGAGGCCGGACACGCACGCGTAGGGGGTCATCGCGTCGATCGCGTTCACGAAGTCGAGGACGGCCTTCTCGCGGGCGACGAAGCGGAAGCCGAAGCGCTCCACGTCGCTCGGGACGGGGCCGCCGGAGGGCGGGGCGGGCCGGACGACGAGCGCGGAGTCGCGCGAGCCCGCGTCGCGCGGGCGCTTCCTCGGGCGGACGAAGCCGGCCTCGTCGGGCGAGGCGGAGGCCCCCGTCTCGAACACGATGCGGCCGACCGCCTCGATGCGCTGCGGGCCGGCGGCGTAGAGCATCCGGACGAGCTGCTCCGTGAGGCGGAGCTGGCGCAGCAGACGGACGACGTGCGGCGTCTGGGCCGGCTCGCCGGTCGCGTAGCGGTCGAATCCGAAGGCGAAGGAGTCGGGGACGATCTTCGTGCCGTCCTCGGCGACGGGCGCCGCGTCGTAGAGCGCCTGGATCGTCTCCTCGCGCAGCGAGCTGAACTCGCCCGGCGAGGCGCGGCGAAGGTTGATCCCCTTCGCCCAGTCGTTGGTGCCGACGGTGAGCGCGCCGTCCAGCGCCTCGATCCACCCGCGGGCGTTCTCGAGGTTCTCGCCGGCCGCCGCGACGTTCTCCTCGCTGGGGAACGGGGCGGCCTGGTACAGGCGGCTCAGTTCGGAAAAGGCCTTCTCCCGGCTCTTGCGGGCCTCGCCCTTGCCGGAGAAGCCGATGGCGGCGAGCGCGGCGGAGCCGAGCACGAGCACGGCGGAGACGCCGCCGCCGATCGCGAGGATGAGCTGGTTCTTCTTCATTCGGCGGCCTCCTCTGCGGCGGGCTGCTCCGCGTCCGCGGGCGCGGCCTCTTCGGCGGGCTCCTCGCCGGCGGAATCCGCGGCGCCGTCCGGCTCCGCCTCCTCCGGCGCGGCCTCCTCGGCGGAGGCGGGGTCCTCGGCCTCGGCGGGCGCGGCGGAATCGCCCTCGCCGCGGCCCGGGAGCCACGAGAGGTCCGGCGTCCCGAGCGGGCGCGCGAGCACGAGCTCGAGGTCGATCTCGGCGACGCGCTTGTTGTGGGTCGTGGTCTCCTTGGCCACGCGCCCGGAGGAGAACACCTTCGGCGTCAGCGCGAGGAGCGAGTTGCAGAACAGCTCGCCCGGCGAGCCGCCGCGGACGCGGCGCCCGCGGCGCGGCGGGTGGGCGACCGCCTCGTCGAGCTCGCCCTTGAAGCCGCACGCGACGATCCGGACGGTGCCGGCCGTCGGGGCCTCGGCGCCGTCCCCGGACGGCGGACGGCCGGGCGCGAACTCGATCGACTTGAGCCACATGCCCGGAAGCATCGCGCCGCGGATCGCGTCGAGCGTCCGCGGGAACGAGGCGCGGGAGAGGGCGATCGCGGCGTAGGAGTCCACGCGGGCCATCTCCGCGTCCACCTCCGCGGACGCGCCCGAGAGGCGGCCCTGGACGCCGCGCAGGACGCCGGCGCGCCTCTGGCAGTCCTTCGCGTCCTTCTCGTACTGGCTCTTGACGCCGCCCGCGTAGAGGAACCACGCGAGCAGGGAGAGCACGATCGCCGCGACGGCCCCGCCGAAGAACGGCAGGCGCTTCAGGAAGCGGCGCTCCTCCGCGATCGCCGGCGGGATGAGGTTGATCTCGACCGGACACTTCGCGCCGGCGCGCAGCGCGAGGCCCGCGAGCGACGCCATGAGGAAGAGGCCCTCGGAGTCCTCCTCGAGCCCGGGCTCGACGGAGAGGTTCGTGAAGGGGTTGAAGTACGAGACCTCGACGCCGAGCTTCTCCTGGAAGAACGTGTCGAGGTGGCGCGTGAGCGCCGTCCCGCCCGTGAGGAGCATGCGGTCCGGCGCGGACCCGCCCTGCTGCGAGCGGTAGAAGTTGATCGAGCGGTTCACCTCGGAGTGCAGGCGCGTCGCGACGTTGCGCACGACCTTGCTCACCGTGTCGGCCGTCTCGTCGTCCGCCACCGCGTAGGTGCCGCCGAGCGCGACGAAGCCGATCTCCTTCTTGATGCGCTCCGCCTCCGCCGGCTCCACGCCGAGCGTGCGCGCGATCTCGTGCGTCACCGTGTTGCCGGCGATCGGGATCGTGCGCATGAAGACCTTGGAGCCCTCGACGAAGACGAGGTTCGTCGCGCGCGCGCCGATGTCCAGCACGAGCGTGCACCCGTCCGCCTCCGGGCAGTTGAAGCGCACCGAGTTGTAGAGCGCGAGCGGCGCGGCGTCCACGAGCGCGAGCGGGCAGCCGATCGCGTCGGCGAGCGCCGCGGCGTCCGCCGCCGTCTCGGCCTTCGTGGCGACGATGAGCGCGTCGAGCTCGCCCGTCGCCTCGTCCGTCCCGAGCCGCCAGTAGTCCCACACGACCTGGTCGAGCGGGAACGGCAGGTTCTCCGCCGCCTCGTCGCGCACCAGGTTGTCCACCAGGTCGGACGAGGCCGCCGGGATCTTCATGAAGCGCGGGAAGACCGTCTGCCCCGGGAGCATGACGTGCAGCGGCGCGGGCTTGAAGCCCTTCTCCGCCATGAGGGCCTTCACCGTCTCGGCGGCGGAGGAGAAGAGGTCCGCGCCGGGCTGTCCCGCGGCGAGCGGGTCGAGCTC
This sequence comes from uncultured Verrucomicrobiota bacterium, assembly GCA_946534745.1. Classification (GTDB taxonomy): domain Bacteria; phylum Verrucomicrobiota; class Kiritimatiellia; order RFP12; family UBA3636; genus UBA3636. The sequence continues at coordinate 7,364 of CAMNDA010000348.1, forward strand.
GGCGGAGGCGTAGCCCGTCAGGACCGGGACCGGCCCCTTGAGCGAGAACTCGGCCAGAAGGATCTTGCTGGCGCCGACGTCCAGCGCGAGGATGCGATCGGTGGAGAACACGGCGTGCGGCCTCCTAGCGGCTCAGCTCGTAGTCGTCGGGATCGACGAGCTGGAACGGGGAGTCCATGCGGTCCACCATGTAGGAGTCGCGCCGCTGGACGTTCGGGCTGTTGAGGACGGCGTCCTCCTTCCACCACTCCTTGTGGGACGCCAGCGGCCCGCGGGCGACGCCCTGCGAGGCGACCTCCTTGCCGGCCACCGAAATCGACGCGGAGAAGCCGATCGGCTCGCCGAGCCGGAGGAGGGCGGCCGGCAGGACGACCGCGCCGGCCTTGTGCTCGCGGTCCTGCGCGACGTCGGCGTATTCCACCGTCGTCTGCATCAGGGTCAGCTGCTTCTCGTTCTTCTTCGCGTCGGCCTTCGGGTTGAACAGCATCACCATGTAGGTGATCGTCATCGAGTCGATCCACTGCGGCACGGTCTGGAACGTCACGTCGAAGACGCCCCAGACGCGGGACTTCTGCGAGGTCTTGCCGGTGATGCTCTTGGCCTTCTGCTTGTAGTCGTTGAAATCCGTGAGTTTCAGAATCTTCACTTCGCCCGGGTTCGACCCGGCCGGACCGGCGGCGGGCGCGGCGGGCTGCTGCGCGACCGCGAACGAGACCGCGAACGCGGCGGCGGCGGCCACGAGCGCGCGGGCGCCCTTGATGTGGAATCTCTTCATGTCAAGACCTCTCGGCGGCGGGGGGCGCACCCCACGCGGGGCGCGTTCGCCGTGTTTCGCGTCAGATGTTACCCCATTCCGAGAAAGAATTCAAGATGAAAAACGCGCCGCCGCCGGATGGTTGGCGCGGCGGACAATCTGTGGTAGGATAGCCGCCCGTCGCGACCTCCGCGACGATTCCGCTTTCGGAGACTCCACCATGCACGCATTCGACTCCGCAGAAATCCTCCGCGCCGCCAACGTCCTCCGCGGCCTCGCCGCCGACGAGGTCCAGGCCGCCAACTCCGGCCACCCCGGCCTCCCCCTCGGCATGGCCGCCGCCGCCGCCACGCTCTGGATGAACCACCTCCGCGTCTCCGGCCGCGACCCGAAGTGGCACGACCGCGACCGCTTCGTCCTCTCCGGCGGCCACGGCTCGGCCCTGCTCTACGCGCTCCTCCACGAGGCCGGCTTCCCCGTCTCGCTCGACGACCTCCGGCAGTTCCGCCAGTGGGGCTCCATCACGCCCGGGCACCCCGAGCGCACCCGCACGGTCGGCGTCGAGGTCACCACCGGACCGCTCGGCCAGGGCCTCGCCAACGGCGTCGGCATGGCGATCTCCGAGGCGATGATGGAGGCGCGCTTCAACCGCCCCGGCGAGAAGCCCCTCTTCGACCACCACGTCTACGTGATGTGCGGCGACGGCGACCTCGAGGAGGGCATCTCGCACGAGGCCGCGTCCCTCGCCGGCCGCCTCCGCCTCGCGAAGCTCGTCGTCCTCTACGACTCCAACAAGATCTCGATCGAGGGCGACGTCGGCCTCGCCTTCGCCGACGACACCCCCGCGCGCTTCAAGGCCTACGGCTGGCGCGTCCTGGACTGCGACGGCCTCGACCCGGCCTCGGTCGACAAGGCCCTGCGCAAGGCGAAGCGCTCCGACCGCCCGACGCTCGTCGTCTGCCGCACCGTCATCGGCTTCGGCTCCCCCAACCGCGCCGGCACCGCCAAGGTCCACGGCGAGCCCCTCGGCGAGGAGGAGCTGCGCCTCGCCAAGGAGAAGCTCGGCCTCCCGCCCGACCAGGCCTTCTACGACCCGGAGGACGTCCGCGCCCTCTGGGAGAGGCGCGCCGCCGAGATGCACCGCGCGGCGCTCCGCTCCGCCCGCGCCCTCCGCAAGGCGCTCGACGCCGACCCGAAGCGCGCCGCGCTCTTCGAGGCCCTCTCGCGCAA
>CAMNDA010000349.1 GCA_946534745.1 uncultured Verrucomicrobiota bacterium
GACAATCCCCCCCCCTCGTCCCCCTCGTCCCCACGGCCCCCTAAGTCCCCGTTCCCCTAGTCCCCTTGACCCCTCACGCCAAGTCCGCGAAGTCCGCAAAGAAAGGAAACACGCAATGAAGAAACTCGCCCTCCTGCTCCCCCTCCTCGCCCTCGCCGCCGTGCCGGCGCGCGCCGAAGACCCCGCCACGAACGCGCCCGCCGCGCCGATTCCACCCGCGTTGCAAGTCCGCTTCGTCGAGATTCCGGACGCCGCCTTCACGAACGGCGCCCTTCGCGCCGCGTTTGGCGACGGAGAGAAGTCCGCGGCGAAGGGTTCCGCCGAGACCTTCTCGGCGGTCCTCGACGCCGAGGCGGCGGCGGCCGTCCTCGGCCGGCTCACGAATGCGGTCGGGGGCCGGGCCTTCCGTCCCCGGAAAAGCGATATTCGCGCATCACATGTGATGGAATTCTACGAGAGAACGTCGCTCCTGTTCCGAACGAAGCGGACGGGCCCGTTCACGGAGCGGTTCGTCGGAACGTACCTCTTCCTGTTTTCTCCCACGAACGCCACGCCGGCCGCCCGCATGACGCTCGACCTGCAGCTCGACCATGTCCCGCCGCCCTCGCCCGAAACGACGCCCGACGCGGACGGATTTTGCGAGAAGCCGCCGTTCTTCGCCTCGCGCAGTGTCCAGTCCTCCGTCGAGGTCGAGCCCGGCTTCACCACGTTCTTCTGCGTCGATACGCCGGTCGCGAAGCTCAAGCCGTTCGAAACCCGCCCGCCGCTCGTCGTCCTGACGTGCGCGCCCCCCGCCACACGGAGTGCTGCTGCTGATGAATCTCACGCGGAGCCCGCGGATGCGGGCGATGCCGGACGGACGATCGCCGGTTTCGTCGCCAGCACCTACGGCCTTGGCAAGGTGCTCACCGAGGACGAAGTCGCCCGGATCTGCCGGGCGGTCCGGACGGGGAAGCGAATCGGCCACCGGCCGCCCGGCTGGCATCTGCCGCCCATCATCGAGGACACCGACGTCTTCGTGCGGAGGATGAAGGACGTGCCCGGCGCCTTCTCCCGCCAGTACCATTTCTCCACGAACTACCGCTATGTGCAGATTCTCACCGGCTTCGTCCCCTTCACGAAGGAGTACGACGTCGAGACGATGTACTTCCAGCTCGACGAGGCCGCCCAGGAGGAAATCGCCCATATCTTCAACCCGTTCAGGACGGAAGAGGAAGAGAAGGCGTACCACTTTGACGGAATGGCTCTGGAGTTCGTCACGGACTGGCGGGAGCGTCTCGAACCCTGGATCGAGACCGACGCGACGATCCGCCCCTACACCAACGCCCCCGCCGCGGATGACGACGGCGGCAGCTGCGGCTTTGGCACGTGCCTTCCCGGCAACATCATGTTTTGAGAAGAAGTTGCCCCGCCCCCGCCTGCAATGAAACGCCTCGCCCTCCTCCTCCCTCTCCTCGCCGCGATTATGAAACGATGAACAAACAACCAACAAATGCCGACACGACCGCACCTCCCGTAGGTCGGGAACAGAAACGTTCCACCTCGTTCGCGGGAAGGACTTTCCGCTTCGTTCGGCGGCATCCGTTCGTCTCCTGGTTCGTCGTCTGGGCGTGTATCTTGTTCGTTCCGTGGACGGACGTCTGGTCCCGGATCGTCGCCGAACGCCCGGAAAGCGTTCCGTCAGGGTTCTATCGTCTGACGGCCGAGCCGGAAGACGAATGGACCGGATATCCGTGTTTCTCCCTTGTGGACCGGGACTGTCCGATCCGCATCGAGTTCACGAATGAAAGCGCCCCTCTGTTTTCCTACCGTCGGCAGGACGGAAAGGTTGTTCGACGGAATCCGGCCTTCGGACAAGATGGCGGAAGATGGCGTTTTCGCGGCGGCGTCTTCGTTTTCGAAGAGCGTCTGCTCGGCCCGTCCTATATGGCCTTGTGTCTCGGTCTGGCGCAAAAACGCAACACGACCACAATTGAACCGGTGGACTCTTCGACGCTTCGCGTCACGACACGGAGAGGGGAGCGCGGACTGTTGTTTTTTCTTGTTCCTTGGTGGGAATCGTTTTCTTCGTCTTGTGACCTTGAACGCATTCCCGACGAGGAAGCCCGCAAATTCGTCCCTCTGTTCAATGGCGTGGAACATCGCTCTGCTTTCGACTACATGGAACTACTGAAACATTGAACCCGCACCCCGCCACGCCGTAGCCCTCCATCCGCTCCGCGCGGGCGCGGTTTTGCCGCTACCCGCCGTGCAACGCCGCCCAACCTGCCACCAACCACTAACCACTGCCCTTGACCCCGCCCCCGCCACGCTCCGCCACTTTTCCCTTTACCCTTTCAACTTTAAACTCCTTCAACCTTTTCAACCTCTTCAACCCCTTCAACCCGTGAAACGCCTCGCCCTCCTCCCCCTCCTCGCCCTCGCGGCCGCGTGCGGAGCCACGCGGAGAAAATCCCACGCAGAGAGCGCAGAGCCCTAGCCGTCGCACCCCGCCACGCTACCACGAGTCCAGCCATGCTCATCGCCCCTCTCGCCCTCCTCCTTCTCCTGCTTCTCGTTCTCGTGCTGTTCGTGCTGCCGATCTGGCTGCTCGTTTCGGGCATCCTGCGGGTCGCGGACGGGCGGCGTGGCGCGGGCCGCATCGCCGTTGCGACGGTCTGGCTCCTGTTCACGGCGTTCGCGCTCGATTCGACGTTCGGTCCGTGGCACAGGAAGATCCTCGACCGCGGCACCACGCCGGATGGACGCGAATACGTTCTCGTCCAACGTTTCAGCACGCCGCCCGTCGAACCCTTTGCGATCGACCTCTACATTCGCAGTCCCGGCATCGGCTGGGTCTTCCACTATGTCGAGCACGAGACCTTTCCCTGGAGAAGCGGCGGCCACGTCGAATTCACCGACGGCACAGCAAGCGTCTTCCGCGGAAGCAAGCTCTACAAGACGATCGACCTCAAGCCCCCGGAAACCACCGATCCCTACGACCCTCCGCGCGCACCCGCCTCCCTCTCCGCCGAAGACGTATTCAGGGAACTTACGCGCTAGCCCTTTCCGCGTCCGTCCGGATTTTGCTTGACTTCAATTCCGATACATGGGAGAATTGCCATGTTTCGGAAATGAATTATCAAACCTTCAGAACCCGCTTCGCGCCGTTCGCGTGCGTATCGACCGACCAGGTCGAGGCGGCGTTCCCGGGGTTCAACCGCGACAACTACGCGGAATGGGTGCGCCACGGCTACCTGCTGCGGCTCCGGCGCGGGTGGTACGCGTTCGCCGAAGCGGCGGACATGCCCGGCGTCGGCGACTACTTCGCGGGCCGCATCTACTCGCCGAGCTACCTCTCGCTCGAATACGTGATGGCGCGGTGCGGGCTCGTCCCGGAATCGGTCGTCCAGATCACCAGCGCGACGTCGCTCAAGACCGCCTCGTTCCGCAA
>CAMNDA010000350.1 GCA_946534745.1 uncultured Verrucomicrobiota bacterium
CACGCGAGGACTTGCCCGCTAGTCCGAGTAGTCGGTGTCGAAATTGAGTGAAAGCGTCCGGCCGGGGAAGCGCGGGACAAGGTCGGCGAGGATGGCGTCGCGCAGGGCGGCGCGGTCGCGGACGGTGAAGTCGACGAGGACGTCGAAGGTGACGGCGGCGCGCTCGTCGTCGAAGAAGACGCCGTGGACGGCCTTGACGCCGGGGTGGCGCTTCGCGGCGGCCTCGATGGCGTCGCGGTCGGCGCGGCGGGCGGGATCGACGGCGTAGATCCCGACCGTGAGGAAGACGTGGAAGGCGTCGAGAACGGCGCGCTGCACGGCGTAGGAGAGCCGATGGATCGCGGCGGCGTCGAGCGAGCCGTCGATCTCGACGTGCACCGATCCGATGGCGGAGTCCGGTCCGTAGTTGTGCAGCACGAGATCGTAGGCGCCGAGGACGCCCGGCACCCCCTCGACGGTCTCTCGGATGCGATGCGAGACTTCGGCGTCGGGGCGGCTGCCCATGATCTGGCCGACCGAATCCAGCAGCATGCCGATGCCGGCCTTGAGGATGAAGAGCGCGATCACCGCGCCGATCCAGCCGTCGAGGTTGACCTTGAAGAGGAGCAGAATGGCGGCGCCGACGAGCGTCGAAAGCGAGATCAGCGCGTCGGAGCTGGCGTCCGCGCCGGAGGCGACGAGCGCCTCGGAGTTGCAGGCCTTCCCCTGCGCCGAGACGTAGCGCCCGAGCAGGAACTTCGCGACGACCGCGACGGCGACGATGACGAGCGCCGCCGCGCCGTATTCGGGCGTTTCGGGATGGACGATCTTCTTGACGGACTCCACCAGCGATCCCGCGCCGGCCGCGAGGACGAGCGCCGCGATGGCGATGGCGCTGAAGTATTCGATGCGCCCGTAGCCGAAGGGGTGCTTTTCATCGGGCGGGCGCCGCGCGAGCTTCACGCCGAGGATCGTGAGAACGGAGCTCAGGGCGTCCGTGAGGTTGTTCACGGCGTCGAGCACGATCGCCACGGAGTTCGAGAGCAATCCCACCGCCGCCTTGAAGCCGGCGAGCAGGATGTTCGCGCCGATGCCGACATAGCTGGTGCGCGTGATGCGTCTTGCGCGGACGTTGGGGTCGGTGATTGGATTCATGCTAGAGCAGCTTCGCGATTTCGGCGTCGATCTCTTCCGGCGTCGTGGTGGGGTGGAAGCGCTTCACGACGTTGCCCTCGCGGTCGACGAGGAACTTCGTGAAGTTCCACTCGATATCGCCGGGGGCTTCGGCGCCGGCAAGACCGTGCTTCTTCAGCAGGTCGCGCAGACCGGCGATGGCTTCGTCCGTCGCGTCGTCCTTCGGGCGGGCGGCCTTGAGAAAGACGTAGATGGGGTCGGCGCCTGGGCCGTTCACCTCGATCTTGGCGAGCTGGTCGAACGAGGTGTTGTACTTGAGCGCGCAGAAGGCGTGGATCTCGTCGTCGCTGCCGGGGGCCTGGTGCCCGAACTGGTCGCAGGGGAAGTCGAGGATCTCGAGCCCGGCGGCGTGGTGCTTGGCGTAGAGCTTCTCCAGCCCCTCGTACTGGGGCGTGAAGCCGCAGCCCGTGGCGGTGTTGACGACGAGAAGGACCTTGCCCCTGAGCGTGGCGAGGTCGAGGCTCGTTCCGTTGCGGCCCTTGGCCGTGAAGTCGTGGATGGTCATTGCGGTGGTCTCCGGGGTGCTGGTTGTTTCGGTTGGTGTGGAAATGTCGGTCACAGTCGAAAGACCGTGCTTCGCCTTGAGCGAATCGAGGGTGCCGTCCTCGGCCATTTCGGCGAGGGCGGCGTTGACGAAGGCGAGCAGGTCGTCCTGCCCCTTTCGCAGGAGGACGCCGATTTCGCCGTGTGTGAACGGCTCGGCGAGGAGCGGCGCCGCGAGGCGTGGGTCGTTCCGGACGTACCAGGGTGCCTCGACGATTTCGGTGACCATGACGTCGGCCGTTCCGTCGGCCACGAGCGAGGGGATCTCCTCGTTCCTGGGATGGACGGCCAGCCGGGCGTGCGGGAGGTTCTCCCGGGCGAATGCCTCGTTGAGCCCGCCGGGATTGACCAGGACGCGGACGTCCGGCCGGTCGATGTCGGCGAGCGAGCGGAAGCGGCCGGCGTCCTCGGCCCGGCAGAGAATGGTCTTTCCGTTGGCCAGATAGCCGTCGGACATGTCCATCGTCTCGCGGCGGGCGTCGGTGACGGTGATGCCCCCGATGGCGAGATCGAAGACCGGCGGATCGGCCTGCACGTCCGCGGCGAGCGTCGGCCACGAGGTCTGCACGAACTCGGCGCGGACGCCCAGCTTGGCGGCGATCCGCTCCGCGACCTCGATGCCGAAGCCCTCCCAGCGGCCCGTCTCCGGGTCGCGCCAGGTGAGCGGCCGGTAGTCGCCCGTGCTGCCCACGAGAAGGACGCCTCGAGCCTCGATGCGGGCGATGGCTGGACGCGCCGGACGCGCGCCCTCTTGCGGACGCGGGGAGACGCAACCGCCCGCCAGCAGCAGCAGGAAGACCGCAATCAACGGTTTGAAGAAGGTCATGGCGCGCATCCTACCATATCCTTGGCGGAAGCGAAAGCGGCGGGCTAGAACCGCAGGATGGCGGAGTCGTCGTCCCGGAAGGCGTTGGCGGCCTCGAGACGGCAGCGAAGCGATTCGAAGGAGCTTCCGACGAGGAGCCGCCCGAAGTCCCAGAGCCGCGCCATTGCGGCGACGAGCGGCCCGGGGTCGCCCTTGCGCGAGAGCCGCCGCAGCGCGCCGAGGTAGTCGGGACGGAACACGGTCGGCACGAGGATCTTGGCCTGCCCCCCGCCGCGAGCTCGGCGTTCATCATAACTCTACTACTTGCTAAAATTTTTCCAACATCGACGCGTCTATGCGAATTTCTTTCGATCGTCAAATCCTTCTCGCGGGTTGCGGACACGGACCGTTCCAAGCCGGATCGTCCCGCCGTGCGCCCCATTCTAGCGCAACACGACTCCTCGTCGCAACTTCTTTCTTCGACGACTCACCATCGCGCGTGGCGGGGTACGGACCCCGCCACGCGCCGATGAAGCGCCGAAGCCGCTGCGCCGCGGGGCGCGGCGCGGGGGGCTTCAAACTTTCTCCGCCATCGCTTGTCCGGCGGCGCGGGCGGCGGCGAGGTCGGACTCCCAGTGGGCGTCGCGCCAGGCGAGGTGGGCGTCGGGCTGGAGGCCGTCCATCGCGTAG
>CAMNDA010000351.1 GCA_946534745.1 uncultured Verrucomicrobiota bacterium
GGCTCTGCGTTCTCTGCGTGAGATTCTTCGCTTGAGCGGAGGACCGGAGCAAGGCTCTGCGTTCTCTGCGTGAGATTCTTCGCTTGAGCGCAGGACCAGAGCTGAGCTCTGCGTTCTCTGCGTGTTACAAAAACGCTCGAGCGCAGGACAGGAGCATGGCCTCCGCGAACTCCGCGTGAGACTTGGCGCTAGCGCCCGGTTTCCTCTGCCGGTTCCTTCGCCTTCGGCTCCGCGTGACGGGGCTGGAGGAGGCCCATCTCCACGAGTTCCTTGCGCGGGCGCAGGCGGACCGGATCGAGGCCGAGGGCGCGGGCGACGATGGAGAAGGCGTTGGAGTTGAGCGGGTGGAAGTTGTGCGAGAGGCAGTCGTCCAGCGACTCGGGCGTCGGGCTGTAGCGCATCACCGCCTCGCGCTCCGGGTGGTAGGCCGCGCCGCAGCATGCGCCGAGCGCCTGGTAGATGCGCTTGCCCATGCGGTCGGCCAGGACGGCGGCGTCCCCGCCGCCGCGCTTGACCCAGCCGGCGTCCATCACGACCCAGTGCTCGTAGGGCGACGCGAGGATGGGGGGAAGATTCTCGCCCTCGGCGAGGATCACCAGGATCCTGGCGTCGGGGAGCAGCTTGAAGAGGCGGCGGGCCACGAGACGGGGATCGTCGCCGGGCTCAGCCCACTCGACATCGGGATAGGAGATCGACAGAACCCGGGCGATGCCGAAGGGGTCGGTCGCCGCGCCGTCGTAGCTCTCGAACGGCCCGTGCGCGGTCTTCACGCCGACCATGAGCGAGCGCTGCATCGCGGCGGCCTGCTCCTCGAGCCAGTTCTCGGGCAGCCACGCGCCGTCCTTCCCGCGTCCGAGACGGACCTCGCCGGAGAGATCGACGAGGACGACGAAGTTCGTGGGCGTCGTGAACGCCTCGGGCGGGAGCGCGCGGCGCGCGGGCCGCGGCGCGGCGGGCTGCTGCGCAGGGGCTGGCGTTTCGGCGGCGGGAGGCGCGGGGGATTCGTCCGCGAACGCAACGAAGGCGGTGGCGACGAGAACGGACGCGAAAAGGGCATGGATTTTCATGCCCCGGAGAATAGCATACTGTTCTTCCGCGATGCAACCCCGGTTCCGATGGTTGCACCGAGCGTCCGGTCGCGCAAGGCCGCAAACTTGCGCCCGCGGGGCGATGTGATAGAATCCGGCCCCATGCACTTCCTCCGGCCCGAACTGCTGCTGCTGCTCTGGCTGCCGCCCCTCTGGGCGGCGGCGGCGCTGGCGCTGCGCCGCCGGCGCGCGCGCCGCCTCGCCGCGCTCGGTCCGAAGGCCGCCGCGGCCGCCTCCGCGGGCGGGCGCTTCGCCGCGCAGCTCGCCCTCTTCACGGCCGGGCTCCTCCTCGCCGTCGTCGCGCTCGCCCGCCCGTGGTGGGGCGAGCGCGAGGAGACGGTCGAGACCGCCTCGCGCAGCGTCCTCGTCCTGCTCGACGTCTCCCGCTCGATGCTCGCCGCCGACGTCCGCCCGAGCCGCCTCGGCCGCGCGAAGGCGGACCTCGCCGACCTCGCCGCGGGGCTGCGCGGCGACCGCGCGGCGCTCGTCGCCTTCCGCGCCGGCACGGCGACGCTCTGCCCCTTCACGGCCGACACCGGCTTCTTCCTCGAGGCGGTCGAGGGCGCCTCGGTCGACTCCGCCCCGCGCGGCGAGACGGACCTCGGCGGCGCGCTCGCCGAAGGCCGCCGCATGCTGCAGGGCTTCGCCGCCGGCCACCGCGCGATCGTCCTCGTCTCCGACGGCGAGGACCTCACCGGCCGCGCGGTCGAGGAGGCGAAGGCGTGCGGCGCGGACGGCATCCCGGTCTTCTGCGTCGGCGTCGGCGGCACGCGCGGCGCGGACGTCCCGGCGGACGACGCCGGCACGCCGCTGCAGCACCGCGGCGAGAAGGTCGTGACGAAGCTCGAGAGCGAGACGCTCGTTGCGATCGCCTCGGCCTCGGGCGGCGTCTACCTCCCGCTCGCGAGTACCTCCGGCGGCGCCACGCTCGGCACGATCTACCGCGACCACGTCCGCCGCGTCGTCCGCGAGGAGACGCGCGCCTCCGCCGAGACGCGCCGCATCGAGCGCTACGGCCTCTTCCTCGCGCCGGCGCTCGCGCTCCTCCTTCTTGCCGTCTGCCTCTCCCGCGGCCGTCCGCGCGCGCTTCGCCGCGCCGCCGCGGCGCTGCTCCTGCTCTTCGCGCTTCCCGCCGCCGCGGAGGATGCAAACCGAGGAACACGGGAAACACGGGAAAGCGAGACCCCCTCAGGCTCGCTTCGCTCGCCAGCTCCCCCAGCGGGGGAGCCGGAGGACGCGCCGATGTTCGACGAGGTCGCCGCGGATGACGGAACGCCCGAAGCATCGGACGATTCCATTCAGCATTCAGCATTCAGCATTCAGCATTCCGAATCATCTGCGCGCGACCTTGCCCGCGAAGCTCAGCGCGCGTGGCGGGGTGCGGACCCCGCCACGGCGCTCGCGCGCTACCGCGAGGCGCTCGCCGCGCCGGACGCCGGCGCGGACGCCGAGCTGGAGAGTCGCATCCGCTTCAA
>CAMNDA010000352.1 GCA_946534745.1 uncultured Verrucomicrobiota bacterium
GCGGCGTGCCCTCGGCGAGCTGCGCCTGCCCGTAGAGCAGGTCCGCGAGGTCCTCGAGCGAGGCCTTCGCCTCGTCCTTGCCGACGAGTCCGAGCATCTTCTCCACCATCGGCGCCTTCGGGTTGAGCTCGAGGATGCGCGGGGAGTCCGGCACGGGCTGGTTGAACGCCTTGAGGACGCGCTGCATGTGCGCCGAGACGCCGTATTCGTCCGCCACGAAGCAGCACGCGCTGTCGACGAGGCGGCTCGTGAGGCGGACCTCCTTGACGGTCTTGGCGAAGCGCTCCTTGAGGTAGTCGGCGAGCGGCTTGAAGCGTTTGTCGTCCTCGGTCTCCTCCTTCTTGCCGTCCTTGTCCTTCTTCTTGCCCTCCGGGTCGTCGAGGTCGAGCTCGCCGCGGTCGGCGGCGCGGAGCTTCTTCCCGTCGTACTCGCGGACGCGCTCGGCGAAGAACTCGTCCATCGGGTCGACGAAGAAGAGCACCTCGTAGCCGCGCTGGCGGAACGCCTCGAGGACGGGCGAGTTCTTCGCGGCCTCGTAGGTGTCGGCGGAGAGGTACCAGATGTCCTTCTGCCCCTCGGGCATGCGCGAGACGTACTCCTTCAGGGTGACGGGCTTCGTGGCGTCCTCGGAGAAGGTCGAGGGGAAGACGCACAGGTCGCGCAGGCGCTCGGAGTTCTCCCAGTCGGAGTGCGCGCCCTCCTTGAGGAGCCGGCCGTACTGGGCGCAGAAGACCGCGAAGTCGGCGGGGCGGTTCTTCTGCATGTCCTCGATCTCGCCGAGGATCTTGCCGACGAGGACCTTGCGGATGCGGCGGATGACGGCGTTGTCCTGCAGCGTCTCGCGCGAGACGTTGAGCGGCAGGTCGGCGCTCTCGACGACGCCGCGCACGAACGCGAGGTAGCGCGGCAGCAGCTCCTTCACGTCGTCGCCGATGAAGACGTTGCGGACGTAGAGCTGCAGGCCGAGCTTGGCGTTGGCGAACCACAGGTCGTAGGGCGCGGTGCGCGGGATGAAGACGAGCGCGTGGAACTCCGTCGCGCCCTCGGCGGCGAACTGGATCGTCGCGAGCGGCTCCTCGCCGTCGTGCGCGAGGTGCTTGTAGAAGGCGTCGGTCTCCTCCTTCTTCACCTCGCTCTTCGACTTCTTCCAGATCGCCTTCATGGAGTTGACCTGGCGCGGCTCGCGCGGCGGGTCGGGCGGAAGCTCCTTGCCGTCCTTGTCCTTCTTCGGCTCCGGCTTGACGCTCGGGTCGGGGCAGAGCATCACGGGATAGGCGAGGAAGTCCGAGTAGGTGCGGACGATGTCCTCGAGGCGCCACTCGTCGAGGTACTCCTTCGCGTCCTCGCGCAGGTGCAGCGTGATCGTGGTGCCGTCGGCGGCGTCGGGGTCGCCGTCGGAGAGGTCGTACTCGCCCTTGCCGTCGGACGACCAGAGCACGGGCGCCGCGCCGCGGCGGCGCGTGAGGACGTCGACGCGGTCCGCGACCATGAACGCGGCGTAGAAGCCGACGCCGAACTGGCCGATGAGCTCGGGGGCGTTCGCCTTGTCCTTCATCGCCTGGAGGAAGCGCTTCGTGCCGGAGGAGGCCACGGTGCCGAGGTTCCTCTCGACCTCCTCCGCCGTCATGCCGATGCCGTTGTCGGTGATCGAGAGCGTGCCCTTCTCCTTGTTCGGGACGATCTGGATGCGGTAGTCGGAGTCGGCGGCCTGCGACTTGTCGGTGAGGCCCTCGAAGCGCGAGCGGTCGCAGGCGTCGGACGCGTTGGAGAGCAGCTCCCGGAGGAAGACCTCCTTCTTGGAGTAGAGCGAGTTGATGACAAGGTCGAGCATCTGCCCGACTTCGGTCTGGAACGGTTTCTTCATGGTTGGGTTCGTTGCGGAGCCCCGGCTCGGCGCCCGGTCGCGCCGGGGCTCCCGGTTGCTGGAAGGGGTTGCAAGAAGGGTAGCAGATTCCGTGCCGGGGTCAAACGCGCCCTCCGGACGCCCGGGAGCGCGACAATCCGTCGCGGTCCGGGCGAATTGTCGCACGACGCCGCGCGGACGCCCGCGCGGGCGGCGCGTTTGCGCGCGGGCGGGCGCTGTGGTAGGATGCGGGGCCGTTCCCCACGCGAAAGGACGCATCCATGTTCCAAGGCACCTACACCGCCCTCGTCACCCCGTTCAACCGGGACGGCACCGTCGACTACGGCGCGCTCCGCGCGCTCGTCGAGGCCCAGGCCGCCGCCGGCATCGCCGGCGTCTGCCCCGTCGGCACCACCGGCGAATCCCCCACCCTCGACTACGAGGAGCACGAGGAGGTCATCCGCAAGACCGTCGAGTACACGGCCGGCCGCATGCAGGTCGTCGCCGGCACGGGCGGCAACTCCACGCGCGAGGCGGTGGAGCTCACCCGCCACGCGATCGACGACGGTGCGGACGCCACGCTCCAGATCGCCCCCTACTACAACAAGCCGACGCCCGAGGGGCTCTACCGCCACTTCTCCGAGGTGGCGGACGTCGGGCTCCCGGTCCTGCTCTACAACGCACCCGGCCGCACGTCGCGCGACATCCCGGTCGCCGTCGTGAAGCGCCTCGCCGGCCACCCGAAGATCGCCGGCATCAAGGAGGCGGCGGGCGACGCCAACCGCGTGAACCTCATCCGCGCCGCGATCGGCGACCAGATCGACATCCTCTCCGGCGACGACTCGCTCACGCTCCCGATGATGGCCGCCGGCGCGAAGGGCGTCGTCTCCGTCGCCTCGAACGTCGTCCCCGCCGAGGTGGTCGAGATGGTGCGCCTCGCCCTCGCCAACGACTTCGCTGGCGCCCTGCGGATCCACACGCGCCTCCTCGACCTCTTCGCCGACCTCTTCATCGAGGTCAACCCCGTCCCCGTCAAGGCCGCGATGGCGATGCTCGGCACCGCGCAGGAGGTCTACCGCCTGCCGCTGTGCGAAATGAGGCCCGAGAACCGGGAGAAGCTGAAGAACACGCTTTCTTCCCTGGGCCTCATTTCGCAATGCTGAATGCATTCAGCATTTTCTTCCCCCAAAAAATGAAGAACATACGCATTTCGATCTTCGGCGCCGCCGGCCGCATGGGCCGGTCGATGGTCTCGAACCTCGCCGACTTCCCGGAGCTCTCTCTCGCCGCCGCCGTCGAGGCGCCCGGTTCGCCCTTCCTCGGGCGCGACGCCGGCGAGCTCGCCGGCGTCGCGCCGCTCGGCGTCCCGGTGACGGACGACGCCGAGGCCGCCGTGGCGGGGTGCGACCTCGCGATCGACTTCACGTTCCACACCGCTGTCCCGGAGCACGCCGCACTCGCGAGGAAGCACCGCAGGGCGCTCCTCGTCGGCACGACCGCGCTCACCGCGGAGGAGCGCGCCGCCGTCCTCGCCGTCGGCGAGGTCGCGCCCGTGCTGATCGCCTCCAACATGTCCGTCGGCGTGAACGTCCTCGAGGCGCTCGTGCGCCGCGCCGCCGCCGCTCTCGGACCGGGCTTCGACGTCGAGGTGGTCGAGATGCACCACCGGCACAAGAAGGACGCCCCCTCCGGCACCGCGCTCACGCTCGCGCGCGCCGCGGCGGAGGGCCGCGGGCTCGACCTGGACGCCGTCGCGCGCTACGGCCGCGAGGGCGTGACGGGCGAGCGCCCGGCGGACGAGATCGCGATCCACGCGCTGCGCGGCGGCGACGTGGTGGGCGACCACGACGTCGTCTTCGCCGCGGACGGCGAGCTCGTTCGGCTCTCGCACCGCGCGACCTCGCGCTCCTGCCTCTCCCGCGGCGCCCTGCGCGCCGCGCGCTGGCTCGCCACGCAGCCCGCCGGCGTCCATACGATCGCCGAATCGCTGGGGCTCTAGCCATGCCCGCCCTCAACCAGGAACAGTATCGCCCGCAGATGCACGCGGCGCTCGCGGAGATCTCCGCGCTCGTCTTCGACGCACCCGGCTTCCGCGAGGCGTCCTTCCGCTTCCGCGACCCGATCGGCCCCGACGGCAACGCGGAGCTTTCCATCCGCCCCGTCACGGTCGGCGGCGATCCGCTCTGGCAGCTTACGCGCGCCGGCCTCTCCGAGAACAAGGGCCACGGCCGCGCGAAGAAGCTGCTCTGGGACCTCGCCAACTCCGCCAACATCCTCCTCGAGGCCCACGCCTCCTCCGAGGACGGCGCCGCGCTCCACCTGCGCACCACGAAGAAGGGGCACGTCCTGCTCCAGAAGGTCCGCGGCGGCGGGGCCGCCGCGGACGCCGGCCGCTCGCCGGCCGCGGGCGGCGCGCCCGGCCACGACCGCGAGAAGGACTACCCGCTCGCGCGGTTCGACTCGGCGAAGCTGCTGCTCGCGCTCGGCTTCACGACCGCCGACGGCGCGATGAAGCCCTCGATGCACGCCAAGTACCGGCAGGTGAACCAGTTCCTCTCGATCCTCGACGCGACGCTCGACGAGCTCCCGCCGCGCAAGGACCCGAAGGCGCCGCTCGTCCTCGTCGATTGCGGCTGCGGCAAGGCCTACCTCTCCTTCGGCGCCAAGGCCTACCTCGAGGCGACGCGCGGCGTGACGGTCCGCCTCGAGGGCGTCGACCGCAACGAGAAGGTCGTCGCGTTCTGCCGCCGCACCGCCGAGGCGCTCGGCTGCACGGAGACCGCGACGTTCGCCGCGTGCGACATCGCGAAGTTCAAGCCGTCGGCCGCGCCGGACGTCGTCCTCTCGCTCCACGCATGCGACACCGCCACGGACGAGGCGCTCGCCTTCGGCGTCGAGCGCGGCGCCCGCGCGATCGTCTCCGCGCCGTGCTGCCAGCACGAGCTGCAGAAGACGCTCGACGCCAACCTCCGCCCGCACCGCGCGGTGCTCCGCAACGGCATCCTGCGCGAGCGCCTCGCCGACATCCTCACCGACGCCTTCCGCGCGCAGATCCTGCGCGTCATGGGCTACCGCGCCTCCGTCGTCGAGTTCGTCGACCCCGAGGCCACCGCGCGCAACGTCCTCATCCGCGCCGTCCGCGTCTCGCGCCCCGGCACGGGCACCGCCCTCGCCGACTACGAGGACCTCCGCTCCGCCTGGGGCGTCACGCCCTGGCTCGCGACCCGCCTTTCCGCGCTCCGTCCGGAGCTCAACGCCCCACAAAAGAATTCCCCATGAACGACATCGCCTCCTTCATCTCCGCCGGCAAGGCCTCGCTCGGCATCGAATTCGGATCCACCCGCATCAAGGCGGTCCTCGTCGGGCCCGACCTCGCCCCGGTCGCGCAGGGCGCGTTCGACTGGGAGAACCGCCTCGAGGACGGCGTCTGGACCTACCACGACGACGAGATCTGGGCCGGCCTTCGCGCCGCCTACGCCGCGCTCGCGTCCGACGTGGAGCGGAAGTACGGCGTGTGGCCGGAGCGCCTCGCCGCGATCGGCTTCTCCGCGATGATGCACGGCTATCTGGCCTTCGATGCGGAAGGAAAGCTGCTCGTCCCGTTCCGGACGTGGCGCAACACCATCACCGGCGCCGCCGCGGACGAGCTTTCGCGGCTCTTCGCCTTCAACATCCCGCAGCGCTGGACGATCGCGCACCTGCACCAGGCGGTCCTCAACGGCGAGAGGCACGTCCCGGACGTCCGCTTCGTCACCACGCTCGCGGGCTACGTCCACTGGCGCCTCAC
>CAMNDA010000353.1 GCA_946534745.1 uncultured Verrucomicrobiota bacterium
CGGCCTCCGCGTGGCGGGGTGCGGACCCCGCCACGGCGTCCGCGGAATCCGTCCGGTCGACGAAGCAGCGGCGCCGGGCGGCGTCGAGGCGGACCTCGAACGCCGCGCCCGGCGCGCGGGCGAGGAGGAGGCGGACCGGCCGGCCCTCCGCGGTGCAGCGCTTCGCCGCCGCCGCGACGGCGCCCGCGAGGACGCGCGGGGCGGGTTCGAGCGGGTCGGGCGCGGCGGAGACGTCCGGGACGAACCGCGGCGAGAGCAGGCGCCGGCGCCAGGCGCGGAGCGACTCCGCGGCGGCGGCGGGGACGCCGTCGAGAAGGGGGCCGAGGCCTCGCGCGAGCCGGGGCTCGAGCGCGCGCCACGCGGCGCGGAAGGGCCAGGTCAGCAGCGCGAGCGGGGCGGAGAGGATCCAGTCGGCGCTCCGGATCGCGGCCCTCGCGGCGCGGCCCGCGGCGCTCACGGCGCGGGCGCCGCCGGCGGGACGAAGGGCGGCGCGAGCGGGTCCAGCTTGGCGTACCAGGGGAAGCGCTTCGGGTCGTCGCCCGGCTGCCACCGCTTCCAGCGGCGGTAGGTCCACAGCCACTGCTCCGGCCAGCGCAGGATCATTCCGCCGATGGCGTCCGCGATCGCGCGGGTGAGCTCGTCCGGCGCCATCGCGGCCGTCTCCTCCGCCGTGAACTCGCGGAAGGAGCGCAGGACGACGCGGTCCGACTCCCAGTCGCGGACGCCGGCGGCGACGAGGACCGGGACGCGGAGCCGGTGAGCGAGCGTGCCGACGGCGGGCGAGAATCCGGCGGGCAGGCCGAGGAAGTCGAGGTAGACGCCGCCGTCGCGGCCGTCGACGTGCTGGTCGAGGACCATCGCGACGACATCGCGGGCGCGGAGCGCGCGCAGGACGCCGGTCATCGCCCCCTCGCGCGGGATGACGCGCTGCTCGCAGCTGCTGCGGAAGTGGCGCATCCGGCGCGTGACGGCGCGGCTGCCGATGGGCTTGAAGACGCTCCAGAGGCGGCGCCCGCGCGAGGCGATGTAGAGGCCGGCCGTCTCCCAGCTGCCGAGGTGCGCGGTCACGAACACGCCGGGGAAGTCGCCCTCGATCCAGCGGCGGATCGTGTCGTCGCCGACCGCGCAGTGTCGCTCGAGGCGCTCCTCCGTCCGGCGCCCGAACCAGAAGTAGTCGGTCACGACGAGCGCCGCGTTGTCGAAGCTCGCGCGCAGGATCCGGCTCTTCTCCTCCGGCGTCTTCGTGTCGCCGTAGACGATGTCGAGGTTGGTGCGCGCGCAGCGGCACCAGCGGAAGCACGGGCGGCAGAGCAGCCGCGAGATGAAGCGCGCGAGGCGGCGCTCGCCGGCGCGCGAGAGCGCCGGGACGACGAGGGACCCGAGCCACAGGAAGAGGTTCTGCGGGATCGCGGCGAGCGTTCGGCGGAGACGGCGGCGCTTCGACATGGCTACACGGCGGGCGGCGCCTCGAACTGCAGCGTGTGCAGGTGGGTGAAGATGCCGTCCGGGTTCCGCAGCAGCTCGGCCTGCGTGCCGTATTCGGCGACGCCGCCGTTGGCCACGACCGCGACGTGGCGGCACTTGGCGATCGTGGAGAGGCGGTGCGCGATCACGACGACGGTGAGGCGGCCCATCAGGTCGTCGATGGCGGCCTGGACGGCGCGCTCGCTGTCGGTGTCGAGCGCCGAGGTCGCCTCGTCGAGGATGAGCAGCTCCGGCTTGCGGATGAGGGCGCGCGCGATGGCGATGCGCTGCTTCTGCCCGCCCGAGAGCGAGACGCCGCGCTCGCCGACCATCGTGTCGTAGCCGTTCTCCTTGGCGCGGATGAACTCGTCCGCGTGCGCGAGGCGCGCGGCCTCCTCGATCTCCTCGCGCGTGGCGTCGGGCTTGCCGAAGGCGATGTTGGCGGCGATGGTGTCGTTGAAGAGGAACGTGTCCTGCAGCACGAGCCCGATGCGCGAGCGGA
The DNA here is from genome assembly GCA_946534745.1 of uncultured Verrucomicrobiota bacterium. Taxonomy (GTDB): domain Bacteria; phylum Verrucomicrobiota; class Kiritimatiellia; order RFP12; family UBA3636; genus UBA3636. Next base: position 1,967 of record CAMNDA010000353.1, read on the forward strand.
GCGACGCGAACGTCGCGCCCCGGATGTCGACGCCGTTGCGCAGCACCGCGCCGGAGTCGGGGTCGAAGAAGCGCAGCAGGAGGCTCACGAGCGTCGTCTTGCCGCCGCCGGAGGGGCCGACGACGGCGAGGCTCTCGCCCGCGCGGATCGTCAGGTCGAGCCGGTCGAAGACGGGCTTCTCGCCGTAGCGGAACGCGACGCCGCGCAGCTCGATCTCCGAGAGCGGGCCCTCGAGCGGCCTCGCGTCCGGCGCCTCGACGACGGTGACCGGCGCGTCGAGGATCTCGAAGACGCGGTCCGCGGCGCCGCTGCTCTGCTGGATCTCCATCGAGATGCGGCCGATCTTCTTGACCGGCTCGTAGAGCGCCCAGATGGCGCCGGCGAAGATGATGCACTCCTCCAGCGGCATTCCGGCGACCATGGCGTAGACCAGCACGCCCATGCCGCCGAGGCCGCCCACGATGTGCGTGATCGGGTCGTTGAGGCACTTGGCCTTCGTGGCGCGGATCATCTGGCGGAAGAAGCCGTGGCAGAGGCGGTTGAACTGCCCCTCCATCCGCTCCTCCTGCCCGAACGCCTTCACGACCGCGACGCCGTCGAGCGCCTCCTTCATGACGCTCGTGAGCTCCGCGAGGCGCACCTGCCCCTCGCGGCTGATGCGGCGCAGGCGGCGGCCGATGAGCACGATCGGGACGACGACGGTGGGGACGAGCACGAGCGCGAAGAGCGCGAGCTTCCACTCGATCACGACGACGAAGACGAGCACCATCAGCAGCGTGAGCGGCTGGCGGATGGCGTCGGTGATGACGTTCGAGACCGTGGTCTGCAGCAACTGCGTGTCGGCGACCGTGCGCGAGATCATGTCGCCCGCGCGTTGCGAGTTGTAGAACGAGACCGAGAGGCGCTGCAGGTGCGCGAAGATCGCCTCGCGAAGGTCCATCACGACGCGCTGCCCGACCCACTGCAGGTAGTACATGCTGAGGAACTGGCAGACGGAGTTCACGACGATCACGAGCAGCAGGAGCAGCGAGACGTCGACGAGTCCCTCCAGTCCCTTCCGGAGCAGCAGGTCCTTCTGCTTGTCGCCGAGCAGGCGGCTCGAGAGCTCGCGCGCCTTCCGGTCGAAGTAGCCCTTTTTCGCGGCCGGCGGATCCTCCGCCGCCTCGGCCGCGGCCGGCTCGGGCTCCGGCGCGGGGGCGGCAACGGCTGGCGGCTCCGCCGCGGCCGCACCGTCCGCGACGACCTGCTCGAAGGCGGGCGGCGCGGAGTCGTCGTCCATGAGCTGGTGGTTGTCGACGAGGAAGGAGAGCAGCTGCTGCGCGACGACGAACAGCGCGATGATGGAGCCGCCGCCGAGGGCGGAGGTGACGGCGCCGACGGCGAGCCGCCACCAGTAGGGCTTGGCGAAGACGAAAAGCCGCGAGAAGGTCTTGAGATCGTCCTTCTTCAGTCGGCGTTTCGGAGGCTTGGGATCGCTCATTGTTTTCCGGCGCGCGCGTCGCGCGTTCGGCGCGGGATTCTAGCAGACCCCGCCACGCCGCGCAAACGCGGCGCCGCGCTAGGGCGCGCCCGCATTTCGTCACAATAAAAGACACCGAGCGCAAAAGGGGGCGGAATTGAGCCCACCCCCTTTCGTCAACGAAAAAGACACCGAGTAGA
>CAMNDA010000354.1 GCA_946534745.1 uncultured Verrucomicrobiota bacterium
CCTCCTCCGAGTCTCCGCGGTCGGAAACGACCGCCGCGAGGGCCGTCTGGTCGTCGACCCGCCCGACGGCAAGGATGCGGAGCTTCGCGGAGAGCCCCCGGTCCGCGAGGAGCGCGGCGAGCCGTTCCGGATCGTCCGCGCGGGGAATCGCCTCCTCGAGGACCCAGTCCTCCGGGCGCGGGTTCGCGCGGAGCAGCCTCGCCCAGCGCTTCCCGTCGTCCCCGATCCGCGCGAGGGCCGCGCGGCGCAATTCCCGGTCGTCCCCGACCAGCGCGGCCACGCGGACCATCGCGTCCGGATCGGAGATCTTCGCCAGCGCCGCGCGGCGCGGGACCGCGGGCATCTCCCGCCGCGCGGCGAATGCCGCGAGCGCGGCGGGGGACGCGACGCGGCCGACCGCCTCGTCGAGGACCCAGGCGTCCGGCGCGGGCTTCGCACGCAGGAGCGAGATCCAGGCCTTTTCGTCGTCGCCGATCCTCGCGAGCGCCGCCCGACGGATCGCCTCGGGCTCGTCGTTCGCCGCGGCGATGCCGGCCATCTCCGCCGGATCGTCCACGCGCGCGAGCGCCGCGAGGCGGATCGCCTCGGGGACGGTCTTCGTCCGGAGCAGCCCGAGGAGGACGGCGGAATCGTCGATGCGGCCGACGGCGGCCGCGCGGATCTCCTCCGGCGTGTCGGGGTCGGCCGCGATCCCCGCGAGCGCGGCGGAATCCGTTACGCGGCCAACGATCTCCGCGCGAACGTCGGCCGAAAGGTCGGACCGCGTCGCGAGCCGGGCGCAGAGGTCCGGGCGCGTGACGCGGCGCGCGGCGGCGTCGCGGGCGTCGCGGTAGCGGGTCTCGTGGACGGCCCGATAAAGGTCTTCCTGGCTCGAGAGCGAGGCGACCGCGGCGAGGCGGTCGGCCCGAGTCGAGGAGTTGACCGTGGCGCAGCCCGCGAGCAGCAGGGCCGCCGCGACGGCGGAAAGAGTGCGGATCGTGTTCTTCATGTCGTGTTCTCCCTTCCCCCTAGCGGCTCTCCGGCGCGAAGGCGGCCTTCGCCCGCGCGAGGGCGGCGGCCTTCTCCGCGATCGCCGCGGACGCATCGCCCTTCTTTCCCCGGGCGCGCACGGAGGCGCGGAACGCCGCGTCGAACGCCGCGTCGGCCTCGCGAACGCGCGACGCGAGCGCGTTGCGCTCCCGCAGGAGCGAGAGGTACGCCTCGTCCCGTTCCGCCGCGTTGACGCCGCCCGCCGCGCGGAGGGACTCCGCCGCCCGCTTCTCCAGCGCCGCGACGTCCGCGCGCGCCTTCCCGAGCGCGGCCCACGCCTCCGGCGCCTCAGCCGCCGCGAACTTCGGGATCGCCTGCCGGCGCTCCTCGGCCTCCCGGGCCGCCCTCTCCGCCTCGGCGATCGCCGCGGCGACGCGGGCCTCCTCGGCCTTCTTGCGCTCCGCCTCCTCCCGCATCCTCCGCTCGCGTTCCCCCCTTCGCGCCTCCATCTCGGCACGAAGACGCTCGATCGCCGCGTCCGCGTCCGCCACGCCATCGCGGATCGCCTCGTCCACGGACGCCTCCGCCTCGCGGAGAATCTGCGCTTCCTTCTCCTTCCGGACGCGCCGCTCCTCGAGCTTCTTGTTCGCGAACCACACGCCGGCGACGATCAGGGCCAGCGCGCCCACATAGGGCGCAGCCTTCGCCATCGCCGCGGCTCGCGCCTGGGCCTTTTCTTTCTCCGCTTGAATCTCGGCATCCGACTTCGGGCGGTTCTTAGCATTCAGTTCATCTCTTTTACATTCGGGACAAGTGCCGTATCCAAAGAAGGTTTGGTCGTGTGATTCATAGATTCTACCGCATCTTCTGCATGTTGTTGTGTATGACACTTGATTCTCCTTTTGTTTGCGGGTTCGTCACCCAATCTGACTTGTCAAAAATGTTTTCTTCGGTGTTTATCTTTGTTTTGCGATTTGGATTCCGCACTCCCTGTAGCGTGCGAAGACATCATCCGGCCATCCTTCGGGCATCGAGCTCCGAAGTCCGGCCTTCGAGAGCATCGCGTCTTCCTCGCGCGTGATCAGCGCGCAGACGACCATTCGCCGAAGGAGCTTCTCGACGCGCCCGACGGTTAGGAGCCGCTTGGCGTAGAGATCCTCCAATTCGTCGTAGATGCACTTGACGGGAACAGAATGGTCGAGAATCACCTCGGACTTGGTCAACGGCTTCCCCCTTCGCTCCGCATTGCGGACCATTTCGGACTTGTATCCTTCGAAGCAGGTTGTCCCGATTTCTGGATCCACGGAAAGGCAGGAGCGCGTCGGCGACAACAGCACGATAAGCGCGTGGATGCGACTATGGAAGCCCCTCTTGGCCGATTTATCCCTGAACAGGCGAAAGGTTTCAAAATCAGCGACGATGACGCGAGCCGCATCTTTCGCCGTAAAGTCGGGAGCGCACATCTTGGCTTTCGGTTTCTTTGAGTTGCTCATCGGTTGATTACACCTTTCTTTTGTGTGTGTAGTAGTTCGTCCGGAAAACGGCGCTGGATTCTAACAGGGTTGCTTAAACCTATCAAGCAAAAAAGAAAGGACCGCGGCGGCGGGATCGCCGGAGGGGGAGGCGAGGCGGAGCTTGGCGAGAAGGGTCTCGGGGACGGGAAGGTCGAGGGCGACGGCGTCCGGCGACGGGTCGCGGGTCGAAGGTTTCCTTGTCGTCTTGCGTCTTGCGTCTTGCGACTTGGGGCTTTCGACTTGGGCCCTGGGGCTTTCGACCAGGGATTTGCGGCCCGCGGAACTCGGCTTCTTCACCGCTTCGCCCCCTTTCCGGCCGCGGCGCGGCCTTGGGCGGGGCGCGGGGAGGCGCCGCCGGCGCGCCGGGCCTTGGCGGCGGCGGTCTCGCGGCGGATGGCGGCGAGGGACTCGGGCGTGAGCTCGACGTCCATCGTCGCCTCCGTGAGGAGCATGCGGATGTAGACGGCCATGTCCAGCCGGTGATCCTCGGCCGCCTGCCTGACGGCATAGAAGAGGTCCCGGGGAATCTGCAGCGAGAGGACGCGCTTGTGGACGCTGGGCTGGTTGGGCATGGCGGG
>CAMNDA010000355.1 GCA_946534745.1 uncultured Verrucomicrobiota bacterium
CGCCTCCGCGGCGAGCGCCTCCGCGAGCGCCTCCAGCAGCCGGAAGCGCGCCGCCGCGGCGACCGCGCGGAGCCGCTCCGCGAGCGCGGCGTAGTTGATCGTGTCGGCGAGGGCGTCCGAGCGCCCCGCCGGGCGAAGATCGACCGAAAGTCGCACATCCGCCTCCAGATCGCGGAAAACGCGGCGCTCCTCCGGGTATACTCCGATCGTCGTGCGCAGCGAAAGCCCGAGCAGCGAAACGCGGTCCTCCGCCCCTCCCCCGGACCGTCCGGACGTCCGCCGGAACCCTTTTTCGGTTTTTTGCATCTTTTCGGTTGAAATCGCGTCTGGATTTTGGTATAATTTTAAGCCTTGTCGTTCGCCCGACGCCCCCTGGCGGGTCCGCGGGCTCCGCGACAGGCCGAATCTACCACCAACGGAATTCCTTGGCAATGCAAAAGAAAAGCGGCTTCACGCTCATCGAGCTCCTGATCGTCATCGCCATCATCGGCATCCTCGGGGGCATGCTCGCCCCGAAGCTCTTCGGGGCCATGCACGGCGCAAAGGAGCAGCACTGCCGCAACAACCTGCGCCAGCTCCACTCCGCCGTCGTCGACTTCGCCTCCGACCGCGGCGGCGACCTTCCGTACGCCCAGTCCTACGAGGTCTACCAGGTCGGAGACGGGACGTACCACGAGCGCCGCGGCTGGGTGTCGTGGGTGCCGTCCGACCTCGACATCGCGACGCTCGACTCCACCTGGTCCGAGAACCCGCACGTCTCCCACTCGAGCGAGCTCGCGGACGACCTCGGGCACGGTTCCGCCGCCGCGTTCGCCATCGAGTACGGGACGCTCTTCGACTACGTCGGGGACGTGAAGAGCTACTACTGCCCCGTCACCCGGAACAACTCGAAGAAGTGGGTGCCCTTCCTCACGGGCGTCGACTCGGCGCCGACGAACAGCACGCTCGACGTCCGCCGCACCTACGCGATGAACCCCTTCTTCGGCGCGCCCACCGTCCGCCACTGGGATCCGCGCAAGATCACCCACATCGGCATCTCCCAGTACTACAGCTGGAAGAACGAGAGCGGGAAGAACGCCAAGACCTACTCGTACCTCCCGGAGGCCGACAAGCTGCTGCTCTTCACCGAGACCTTCCCGCACCCCTCGGGGAAGGCGACACTCCAGCGGAACGGCTACGGCGACTCCGCGCAGGGCGGCGAGCACTCCTACGACTGCGGCATCAACCCGAACGTCTTCGACTCCCGCGACGAGCGCGCGACCGGGCTCCACTCGTCCGGCGCCGAGCCGCCCTCCGCCCTCGCGGTGTTCTTCGACGGCCATATCGCGAAGATCTCGCCCTTCGACGATAGCGGCAAGGGCAACTCCGCCTGGTTCCTCAACCGCGGGCTCCGTCCGGACCAGACGGATCCGACCCGCTAGTCCGTCCCCACCGCACCGTCCCCTTTGTCATCCCATCCCGGCGCCCCGCGCCGCTCCCCTATGCCCACACCCAAGAAGCCCGCCAAGAAGCCCGCCGCTTCCGCCAAGAAGCCCACGACCGCGAAGAAGGCCGCTCCGGCGAAGAAGCCCGCCGCCCCGGCCAAGAAACCGGCCGCCCCGGCCAAGAAGACCGCCGCGTCCGCCAGGAAGCCCGAGCCGCCCAAGCGCTCGCACCACAAGAAGCCCGCCGCGCCCGCGGCGGTTCCCGCGCCCGCGCAGCCGCCCAAGCGCTCGCACCACAAGAAGCCCGCACCGGAGCCGGCCCCCGTCTGGCAGCCGCCCAAGCGCTCGCACCACAAGAAGCCCGTGCCGCCGCCGGAGCCCCCGCGCGCGCCGGAGCCCGACCCGTACGCCGCGTTCGACTTCGACTTCGGCTTCGGCTTCCCGAGCGCGCCCGCCCAGCCCGCGAAGCGCTCGCACCACAAGAAGCCCGTTGGACCGCCCGCCAAGCCCGGCCGCAAGAGCCGCGACGAGCTGGCCGACTACCTCGGGGACGACGCGCCGCGGGACGACCCGGCCTACTTCGCCCAGCTCGAGGAGGCCAAGCAGCGCGCCATCGAGCCCGCCGGCCCCACCGCCGGCGACCTCTCCGCCCAGGAGGTCTCCGAGATCGAGCGCGACGCGAACGAGATGGACCTCGACAAGCTCCTCAACGAGGTCGAGCCCCGCCGCACGGAGGAGGACGAGGGCCTCGGCGGCGACGACGAGGACGGCGGCGCCGGCTTCGGCAACATCGCCGCGTCCGACGCCGGCGCGCTCTTCGGCGGCTATTCCGACGCCACGGAGGGCGAGGGCGACGAGGAGGAGGGCGCCAACCGCCGCCGCCACGAGGACCGCGCCGTCCTCCTGCGCGAGATCTTCAAGCGCGCCGAGAAGGGCTTCGTCACCAACGACGACATCAACGAGGTCCTCCCGCCCGACATCCACAAGGACGGCGACATCGAGGCCTTCATCGCCGACATCCAGGCCGCCGGCATCGAGATCGCCGACTCCGCCGAGGGCGCCGAGCACGCCAAGCCGGCCGGCGCCGACGCGGCGGCGGCCGCGGCCGCCGCGGCCAAGCCCGCCCGCGCCGACTCCTTCGACGACCCCATCCGGATGTACCTGCACCAGATGGGCCAGACGCCGCTGCTCACGCGCGACCAGGAGGTCGACATCTGCAAGCGCATCGAGAAGTCAGAGAAGACCGTCCGGGAGCTCTTCAACCGCTTCGGCTTCGCCCCCGGCCTCTACTACAAGGTCGTGGAGCAGATCGAGCTCGGCACCGAGCGCTTCGACCGCATCGTCACCGACAAGTACGTCGACTCCCGCTTCAACTACCTCAAGAAGCTGCCCGAGCTCAAGGCCGCGCTCAAGGCGCGCGCCGAGGCGCTCGGCCGCGTGAACGCCGAGTTCGCCGAGTCCGGCCTCGGCCGCCGGATGGTCGAGGCCATCCTCCGCGCCAAGGGCGCCAAGTCCGCCGAGCAGGCGCAGATCGCCCGCCAGATCGCGCCCTACGTCCGCCGCTTCAACCAGCACTACCACCAGTTCCTCAACATCGTCATCGAGCTCTCCTTCAAGCAGAAGGAGATCGAGGCGCTCGCCGGCGTCGCCGCCGGCTCGGCGTCCGACGACATCATGCCCCAGCTCGCCACCACCCGCGAGGACGAGCACTTCGCCAACTGGCGCTTCCACAACGGGCAGCTGCACCGCATCCTGGAGGAGACGAAGGGCCGCACGGGGAACAAGCGCGTCCGGCAGGCGATCCAGCAGGAGCTCGCCGCGATCGAGGCCGTCCACCGCCGCTGCCTCACGCCCGTCGACTTCACCGAGGAGGCCCTCGCCTTCCTCCGCGAGCCCCAGCGCGCCGCCCGCAAGGGCATGCCGTTCGAGGAGTTCGTCCGCGCGTCGATGAACGACGTGCTGCGCTCCAAGTTCGCCACGCTCCGCGCCGCCCTCCACGAGGGCCACGCCGCGCGCACCGAGATGGTCGAGGCGAACCTGCGCCTCGTCATCTCGATCGTGAAGAAGTACATGAACCGCGGCCTCTCCTTCCTCGACCTCATCCAGGAGGGCAACACCGGCCTCATGAAGGCCGTCGAGAAGTTCGAGTACCGCCGCGGCTACAAGTTCTCCACCTACGCCACC
>CAMNDA010000356.1 GCA_946534745.1 uncultured Verrucomicrobiota bacterium
CCCCGCCCCCGATGCCCCACTGGCTCGTCTCCGCCGTCCGGCCGTAGCCCTCCGCTCGGCCGACGCCGCGGGAATCAACGGGCGAACGACAGCTTGTAGGACCGATTCGTCCCCGCCTTGTCTCCGGTTCCGGTCATCCTGTTCCCGGAAACAGTCAGGTGCCAGACGTCCCCGCCGCCGATGTGGAGCGTGAGGGAAGATCCGGACCGCGTTCCGGAGATGGAGCGCGTGTCGTTCGACGAATGGACCCAGGTCATGGTCCCGGATATGGACGGACCGTTCTCCCGGAGCTTCATGATGGACTTCCACTGTCCGGTTCCGGACCTTCCGGTCCAAGTTCCGGAGACCGACGCCGAGGCGACGTCGGTCGAGGAGGACACGATCCGGTCCGTGATCACGCCGGACTCGTGCTCGTGCCCCTCGCAGGAGACGAGGAACGCGGCGGAGAGCACGGCAAGAAGAAGGGAAAGCGTTTTCATCGTTCGAATCCTTTCGGCGAAGCCGCGGAGACGCCCGACGGGGCGGGCGTCTCCGCGGACGTCGCGTCCTAGAACCTCCAGCCGAGGCCGCCCCGAAGCATCTTGGTCTTCCCGTCCTCGTCGTAGTCCGCGTTCACGCGCATGTAGCTTCCGCCAACGGCGGCGTACAGCCCTCCGGCGAACCGGAGGCGGGCGTCCAGGGAGAAGACCTTCCGGGAGCAGTCCGCCCACACGCTGTCCTCCCCGTGGGATTCGGCATAGTAGGTGAAGTCGCCGCGGAGGGAGAAGCGGGACCCCAGGTTGAGCTCGAGCCCCGCGTTCAGGAGACCGCACGTGGCGGAGGACTTCTCCTCGTACTCCAGCGAGACGGCGTGCAGGTCCTCCCTCCATCCGTACCCGGTCCATTCGTATGTGTAGTAGTAGACGGAATCGGTCTCGAGGGTTCCCTTCGCCTTGGTGTACTCCACGCCGGCGCCTATGTAGGGGTTGAGGATCGCGCCGGGCGCGAACGACCACTGGGCGCGCGCCTCCGCGAACCATGTCTCCAGTTCTCCGTCCTTGATTCCGGATCCCCCGTCGTTCAGCGTTTCGTCCGACAGGAACACGGACTGCCCCCAGGCGCCCGACAGGGACAGGTCCAGGCCCTCCCACACGTTCAGGCGCAGTTCCGCCCCGCCGTAGGCGATGCCGTTTCCGCCCTTCCCGTGGTGGCACTTGTGGAAGTCGTGCTTGTCCACGAACTCGAACCGGCCGAAGGGCTCGAAGCAGGTGTGCCCCATGAAGCCGCGCTCCGGATCGGGGCCGTCGGAGACGCGCGTGCGGACGGATGAACCGGAGGAACCGGCGCGATGGTAGCCGACGGACTTGATGCCGCGATCGAACCATTCGTCCCACGTCCGGGCCGCGCCCGGGACGAAGGTCGGGGCGCCGGCGGGGGCCGGCACGCCGGGGGCGGAGGCGGACGCGCGCGCGACGGGGGAGGATGCAGTGGAAGGGGCTGCGGATGGGGAAGCGGCCGCATTCGGTTCGCCGAATCCCGACTCGCCGGTCCAGACGGACTGGCGAGTCGACGCGTCCGACACCGTCACGGAGAGGGTATAGGTTCCGTCCGCCTTGTCCCGAATCTCGGGCGTGAGGATCAGATCGGCCGCCGCGGCGTCGCCCGCGACTGTCACGGTCCGATACACGGAGAGTGCGTCCCGGAACATGCGCTCGATCCGATCTGGCTCGGGACGCATCCGCGAACGGTTGACGACGGGCTTCACGCGGATGGCCCGGACGCCGGATCCGCGGACTTCGTCGGATCGTGCGAAGTCACCCGCCACCGCGACGACCGCCTTGCGGACCTCGCCGTATGTCAAGGAGGATCCCGCGGCACGGGCCGCGCCGGCAAGTAGAAGGACGGCGACGGAGAGTGAAGAAAGGAGTCGCTTCATTTCACGGCCCCCTTCATGTGCTCCTGCGCCTTCTGGTCCTGGTCGACGAGGTCGAGCCAGTACTTGATGCCGGCCTGCGCGTCGGCGATCTGCGCCTTGATGGCGGCGAGGTCGCGGTTGACGGGCTTGAGCATCGAGGCCATCTGCAGGGCGTTGGCGCCGGAGGCGGCGAACTGCGTCTTTGCCTGCTTGAGGATTCCCGCAAGGCCCTCGGCGGCGGTCACGAGGTCCTTCCCCAGCTGGGCGAGGCGCGCGCGGAGCGAGTTGTAGTCCGTGTTGACGACGAGCCGGACGTACTCGTTGTAGGCTCGGCGGTCCTGGGGCGGCATCGCGGCGAGGATGCTCCCCTCCGTGGCGCCGGCGGCGATGTCGTTCTGGACGCCGATGTAGATCCGGCGGCCTTCGTTCTTCGCGTAGTTGCGGTCGACGCCGTCGGCCACGAAACCGTAGACGGCGGCCGGGACGGCTTGCGCGGCGTTGATCAGGGCGGCGACCTGAGGGTTCTCTACGGTCGACCGGTAGGGGATCGGGGGGCAGCGGGTTTCTTGCCACCGGCGGCACCAGTCGACGGGTTCGTCGGCCAGCGCGGCGCCCGCCGCGAGGGCGGCGAACAGGAGCGTTGTCTTTTTCATCTTCGTTGTTGCTGGGTTGGGTTGTGGCTCGCGTGGAGCCGGTCAGAGAAGGGATTCGGAGCAGGTCTCGTTGAGGATGGCGCCGTTCGTCTCGATCAGGCCGCGCGGCTCGATCCACTCGAGGAGCGCGGGCGCGGCGGGAGCGTCCGCGGCCGGCGGGACGACCGCCTCGCGCAGCGCGCGGAGGCGATCGAGCGCGGCGGCGAGGGCGGCGGCGTCGGGCCGGGCGGCGAGGACGTCCTTCTCGGGAAACGCGACGACCGCGAGGAAGAGATCGTCCCCGGGCCGGTCGGAAAGAATCGTCTCGGCGGATGCCTCCGGGATCGAGAGCGGGGCTTCCGCGAGCAGAAGCGCCCACGCCGGGGCGCGATCCTCGTCCGGCGTCCCCTCCGGCCACGGGGACGTGTCCCGAACGAACACGGAGAGACGCTCGGCGGCGGCGAGCCGGGCCTTGGCCTCGCCGACCGAGGTTCCGCGGTCGGCGTCGGAGCATGCTCGCCCGACGCAGAACACGAACCCGTCGCGCGCCAGGGCGCCGGACGGGGCGGCGAGGACTTCGTCCCGGACCGCGGCGAACGCCGCGCCCGCCGTGGCGGGCGG
>CAMNDA010000357.1 GCA_946534745.1 uncultured Verrucomicrobiota bacterium
GCCGGCCGCGCCCGCGCCCGCGGCGGCGCCGGCCTCGGACGCGGGCGGGGACATCGAGCTCCCGACCGCGTCGCTGCAGAGCGACCAGCTCGTCGACGTCCTCGTCGCCTTCGACCTCGGGGCGAAGGCGTACGCGGAGAACAACGGCGGCACGACGAACTTCGCCGAGACCGCCGTCCAGAACATGAACCTCTCGCTCGCCAACTCGAACCTCTCCGGAACCTTCCGCTTCCGCCTCGTCGGCGTCGCGTTCGTCGACGACCGGAAGACCTTCGTACACGGGGCCCTCGACGCCTACGGGAAAGGCGCCTGGGAGCACGTGCGGACGGCGCGCGCGGAGACCGGAGCGGACGTCGTGACGCTCCTCATCGACACCGGACTCGACTCCGGAACCACGGGCGTCGGCTACGCCCTGCAGAGCACGACGCAGGTCTCGTACTTCAACGCCGTCAACGCCTGCGCGATCCGCGCGGTCGCGAAGGGCGAGACGATGACGCACGAGGTCGGCCACAATCTCGGATGCGGCCACGCGAACACGGCCGGCGCGTCCGACCCCGGGCCGCAGAGCTTCCCGTATTCGAGCGGCTACCACTTCAAGGGGAACGACGGGAGGAAGTACCACACGATCATGGCCTACAACTGGCTCGAGGGCGAATCCGGGCTCTACGAGCTCGCGAACGTGTTCTCGTCGCCGGACCTCACGTTCGCCGGCGTCCATCCCGGCACGGCGGCCTCCAACGACAACCGCCGCGTCCTTGCGCAGACCTGGGCCTGGGCGCAGTCCTGGAACGCGCAGGTCCTGCCCCTCACGTACGACGTCTTCTTCACGCCCGCGTCCGGGACATTCGTCGAGGGGTCGCTCTCCGTGTCGCTCGCGCCCGGCCTCGACGGGCTTCCGATCCGCTACACGCTCGACGGCTCCGCGCCCACGCTCTCCAGTCCGCTCTACACGGGCCCGATCACGCTCACGGCCGCCGCCACGATCCGCGCCGCGACCGTCTACAACGGCGTCCTCGGCCCCGTCCGCACCGCGCGCTATCCGGTCCTCGACTTCGCGGAGGCGCTCGACACGCCCGGCCTCGCGTGGGAAGCGGTCAACACCTACTCCTCCACCCGCTGGGGGTTCGAGACGGACGTCACCTTCGACGGCGTAGACTCGGCCCGGTGCGGATACCCCTCGTACGGGACCGACTCGCTCCGCGCGACCATCGTCGGACCGACGACGATGAGCTTCCGCTGGTGCGCGTGCATGCACAACACGGACGCCTCGCAGCACACCGGCACCCCGCTGGACGAGCTGGCCGTCTACATCGACGGCGCCAAGGCCTGGTCCGACGCCGCCCCCGGCCTCCGCTCGCCCTGGAAGCAGTCCCAGGTCGAAATCCCCGAGGGAAGCCACACGGTCGCGTTCCACTACAACATCACGGGCAGCCCCGGCTCGGTGTCGGGGCGCGAATACTGCGCCTGGATCGACACCGTCCGCTTCGACGCGCTCTCCTCCCCGCCCGTCCTCTCCCCCGCCACGACGGACGACGAGGGCACCGCGACGTCCTTCGCCGACGGCTCGCTCGCCGTCTCCCTCTCCTCGCCCGACGGGGCGCTGATCTACTACACGACCGACGGCTCCGACCCCGCCACGGACGGCGCGCTCTACGAGGGCCCCTTCGCGGTCTCCGCCTCGACGCGCGTCCGCGCCGTCGCCGTCGCCAACGGGCTCGACGTCAGCGTCGAGACCGCCGGGCTCTACCTCGAGCGCCACCGGCCCGTCCTCCCCGGCGAATGGACCGCCGACCTCGACGGCCTTCTCGCGGACGCGGCCGCGGACTCCTCCGCCCGCCTGATCCTCGGGTTCTGCACCCTCGACGCGAACCTCTCGGCCTGCGAAAGCTTCCGCAAGGTCTCCGAGGATCCCGCGTTCACGTCCTGGTGCGCCGCCAACGGCGTCTACCTGCTCGTCTCCGACCTGATGGTCCGCGCCGACGGCGCCGCGGCCAAGGCCTACATTCTCGACCGGATGAAGACGCTCCATCCGAACTCGATCCCGGCCGGCCCCGTGCTCATCGCCATGACCCCGGACGGCAGCGAATCGCTGGCGGACGCCTTCGCGATCTACTCCGGCGCCGCGTTCGGGTCGAAGACCTACGCCGGCACCGTCGCCTCGCTCATCGACTGCGTCGCGGCCCTACTCGGCGGCACGTCCCTCTCCGCGCCCGTCGCCGCGCCGGCCGACGAGCTCGTCGCCGGATTCCCCGTCTCCGTGACGCTCTCCAGCCCGAACGCCTCCGGCACGCTCCGCTACACGCTGGACGGCTCGGCCCCGAGCCCATCCTCGCCCGCGTGGACCGGCGGCACGCTCCAGGTCCAGCACGGCCAGACGCTCCTGGCCGCCGTCTTCCCCTCCGGCTCGGGGCTCACCTCGCCGGTCCTCCGCAAGGACTACCGGACCGTCCCGATGTACCTCGGCATCCCCGAGGGCGCGTTCGACTGGACGATCGGCTCCGGGGACGTCCCGTGGCGCACCTTCCCGATCGCCTCCGTTCCCACGATCCGTTCCGGCAACCTCGGCGAGGACGCCCCGGCCTACAAGTCCATCCTCCGCGCCACCGCGCGCGCCGCCGGGACGCTGTCGTTCACGCTCGGCGACGCCGGCTACGAGAACTACACGGTCTTCACCCCGCCCGGCGGCGAACCCGACGTCTTCAGCTCCTCCAACTACCTGACCCCGAAGGAGCGGGTCTTCACCGTTTCCGTCGAGCCCGGGGACGTCCTCGACTGGACCCGCGACGCCCAGTATCCGACGGCGGAGTACGAGGCGAAGGAGTTCTCGGTCTGGGGCTCCGGCGGAACCAGCACACGGATCTCCTACTGCGGCTCGTTCCTCTCGAAGCTCTCCTGGACGCCCGCCGGCGAACCGCCGGAGCTCGGGACGGTCTCCGTCTCCGCGACGACGACGGGCGCGACGGTGTCCGTCCCGGTCTCCGCGCTCGGCGAGGGAAGCTCGTCCGTGACGGTGACGGTCGCCGTGAACGGCGTCGAGCAGTCTCAGACGCTCGACGCGCCCGGCACGGCGACGTTCGTCTTCTCGGGCCTCGAGCCCGGCACGCCCTACACGGCCGCCGTCACCGCCGTGAACTCCAACGGAGGGACCGCGACGGCCTCGGAGACGTTCGCGACCGAAGCGCTGCCGTTCGTCGGCTGGTTCGACGTGAAATGGGCGTCGGACGGCTACGGGAGCGGAACGGCGTGGTGGAACGCGGCGGCCGAGCGGACGTCCGGCGGCACGTGGACCGTTCCCGAGGGCGACGCCTCCTCGCGCAGCGGCTCCGCCCTCAAGCTCGCTCTCCCGGAAGGCGGCGATCTGCGCTTCACGGCCGTTTCGCCGAGCGCCGCCGGCGGATACGTCACGGTCGAAGGCATGCTCTCCCCCGTCCCCACCCCGGAGCTTCCGGACGTCCCCGCCGGCGTCTTCGCGGCGCTCTGCTTCGCGCGCGGCGGCTACAAGGCGTGGAACGGAACGCAGTGGATCGCGCTCTCGGGCGCGGCGCCCGCGACCTCCGCCACGCCGTGGACCGCGACGTTCGACTTCTCCTCCTCGCCCCCCAGGGCCCGCTACGCGGTCGGCGGCGCCACTCTCTCCGCCTCCGGCTCCGGCTGGATCCCCCTCGCGTCCGCGCCGGGCTACGCCCGCGGCGTCGGCTTCGCCGGCGGCGGCGCGCTCGGGAACTTCAAGGCGAGCTACGCGGGCGGCGGCTTCGTGGCGCCCGTGCTCTGCACCGCCGCGGACGGCCACGTCCCGCTCTCCTTCGGCAAGGACGGCTCGAACAACCCGACCTTCGAGGTCACGATCCGGAA
>CAMNDA010000358.1 GCA_946534745.1 uncultured Verrucomicrobiota bacterium
CCGCGCAGCCGAGCGCCCACCCGACGGCGACCGCGAGCAGCGACTCCGCCGCGACGAGCCGCGCCACCCCGCCGCGCGAGAGGCCGACGGTCCGCAGCAGCGCGAGCGTGCGGCGGTTCGCCTCGACCGCGAGCAGGAGCGAGTTGACGAGGAGCGAGAGCGCGGTGAGCACCGCCGCGACGAGCAGCAGCGGCCGCGCGTAGTCCATGCGGCGGTTCTCGTCGCCCTTGAACGCGTTCACGACCATTTCGGACGACGGACCGAGGAGGTCGGCGCCGGCGTCCGCCGGCGCCTCCCTCCAGAGCCGGAGCGTGCCTTGGTGTTCGGCGGAGAGGGCGGCGAAGGCGGCGCGGTTGGCGAAGACGGAGGGCCAGCCGGGCGGGAGCTTCGCGTCCTCGAGGTAGCCGACGAGCGTCGCGGTCATCGTGCCCTGCATGCCGACGAACTTGAGCCGCTCGCCGAGAGGCGGCGGTTCGCCGCGGCCGAAGCGCTGGAGCGTCCCGCGCGTGCAGACGACCTCCGCGTCCGCCGCGGCGTCGTCCGGCCAGCGGCCCTCCGCGAGGCGCGTGCAGCCCCACGGGTTCTCCGCCGGCGCCGCCGCGACGACCGCCCGCATCGGCGGACCCTGCAGGACCCGCCCGCCGGGGCGGTAGTCGAGGGTCAGGGAGACGAGGGGGAGGGAGAGGTCGGGAGAATGCTGAATGCTGAATGCTGAATGCTGAATGACTCCCCCAGCCTCGCTTCGCTCGGCAGCCCCCTCTCGGAGGGGGCCGGCTGCGCCGGGACGGGCCTCTGCGCTCTCTGCGCTCTCTGCGTGAGATTCCTTCTCCGCGGACTCTGCGCTCTCTGCGTGAGATTTCTTCTCCATCGGCCGGCCGGGACCAAATCCCCGCGGGCCCGCGGGCATGCCCTCGAACCGCCATGCGGCCCAGGGCGTGGCGGCCCTGCGTGCGAGGGAGGGCGCCTGCGCGGCGTTGGACGCCGCGAGCGAGAAGACGAAGACGACGGCTCCCGCGGCGGCGGCGACTCCGAGCGCGGCGCACGCGAAGCGCGCCTTGCCGCGCGCGAGGCCGCGCAGGAGCAGCGTGGACGTGACGGACATCGCGCGGCCCTCCCCTAGCGGGCGTCCCCGCCGGCCGGGCCCCACGTCTCGAGGTAGCGGCGCGAGATCTCCGCGGCGTCGTGGCCGGTGTCGAACGACTCGGCGATTGCGCCGTCCTTGAGGAAGTGGACGCGGTCCGCGGCGGCGGCGACGACGGGGTCGTGCGTGACGAGCAGAATCGCGCTCCTCTCCTCCGCGTGCAGCTCGCGCAGCAGCGCGCAGATGCCGCGCGAGGCCGCGAGGTCGAGGTTGCCGGTGGGCTCGTCGGCGAGGAGGACGTCCGGCTCCGCGAAGAGCGCGCGGGCGATGGCGACGCGCTGGCGCTCGCCGCCGGAGAGCTCCGCGGGGCGGCGCCGCTCCTTGCCGGAGAGGCCGAGGCGGGCGAGCAGGGCGGCGAGACGGGCCTCGTCCGGGCGGCCGTGGCCGAGGCGGACGGGCAGCGCGACGTTCTCCGCGACGTCGAGCGTCTCGACGAGGTTGAAGCTCTGGAAGACGACGCCGACGTGGCGACGGCGGAAGCGCGTCGCGGCGCCGTCGGACATCGCGGTGAGGTCCGCGCCGCCGATCTCGACGCGACCGGTGTCGGGCGCGAGCAGGCCGGCGAGCAGGTGCAGCAGCGTGGACTTGCCCGATCCGCTCGCGCCCATCACGGCCTCGAAGGCGCCGGGGGCGAGCTTGAAGGAAAGGCCGCGGAGGACCTCGGCCCGGGCCTCGCCGGAGCCGAAGGACTTGCCGAGCGCGGTCGCGCGGACCGCGGGAGGGGTGGAGGAAGTGGAATCGTTCATGGGTTGCGTCAGGGAAATAAACGTATCCGAAAACCCGTTTGTTCGCAAGTCCCGACTTTCTGACAGGTCCCGAACAAGCACCTGCGCGAACCTCCGCGTTCCAATTCCACCGTGCGTGATTTTTATCAATTTTCCGCTACCAGAGACAACAAATACATTAAAATCACGCACGGTGGAATTACACGTGCAGACCATCGGCATCCGGACTCCGACCGAGTTGCGGATTTCAAGTTTCGGACCTTTGCGGGCGGGGACGGATTGGACGGTGATGGCTCGTTTTGTCCTTCTTTGAATGGAAATGAATTGACTTTTGAGACAGATTGTCCCATGGTTGTCGCGGAGAATCGCCCCGAGCGGTTGGCACGGGCAATGCAATAAGGGAAACGTCAACAACCAATGCCCCGAACGGGGCGGAAAGGAAAAACACGAATGAACACGATTTTCGACATGACTCCGTGGGGACTGCTCCACGACCTGCTCAACATTGACACCGACCAGTTCAACCACGTGTGGAAGAACCTCGAGTGCCGTGCCGCCGGGCGTTTCCCGCCCGTCAACGTCTTCACGGACGATGACGCGATTCGCCTGGAGGTGCTGCTCCCCGGCCGCACGGCCAAGGATGTCGACCTCACGATCGAGGACGACGCGATCGTCCTGGCGGACCATCCCGCCGAGCCCGAGGCCAAGGACGGCAAGCCCGCCGAAAAGCGCGCGCCGGCGTGGGTCCGCAAGATCCAGCTCCCGTTCCGCGTGGACGAAGCGAAGGCGAACGCCTCCTTCAAGGACGGCATCCTCCGCATCGGCCTTCCGAAGAAGGTCGAGACGCCGGCCCACCGCATCCTGATCGAATGCTAAATGCACAATGCGCAGTGCTGAATGAACCTCGGACCATCCGATCGGACAACAACCCATACACCAACCAGAAAGGACTTCACCCATGAACAACACCTGCAACTGCAACGAAAACCTCGCCACGCCCGCCGTCTACATGGCGGAGCGCCCGGAGGGGTACGACATCACCTTCGAGATTCCCGGCGCCGGCAAGAACGACGTCGACCTGCACGTGGACGGCCGCACGCTGCGCCTCCGCACGACGAAGAAGCCCGCCGAGAAGCCGGCCGGCTTCCGTGAGGCGGTGCGCGAGTTCGATCCCGACCGCAACTACGCGGTCACCGTCGACCTGCCCGAGCTGGCGGACGCCGGCACCGTGAAGGCCGCGGTGGAGAACGGCGTGCTGCGCGTCTCCGTCGCCAAGCGCCCGGAGAACCAGCCCCGCCGCATCGAGATCGGCTAGCGGCGGCACCCCGAGCCGCGGTTCCGCCGTCCGCGCCGTCCGGCGCGGGCGGCGGTCCGCTATTCGTAGCGCAGCGCGTCGATCGGGTCGAGGCGCGAGGCGCGCCAGGCCGGGTAGAAGCCGAACCCGATGCCGATCGCCGCCGAGACCGCGACGGACACCGCCACCGCCGCCGCCGAGGGCGAGACGGGCCAGCCCTTCACGCTCGAGACGACGATCGAGGTCGCCCGCCCGCACGCGATGCCGAGCAGCCCGCCCGCGAGGCACAGCAGCAGCGACTCGACGAGGAACTGCAGCAGGATGTCGCGCCCGCGCGCCCCCACCGCCATCCGCAGCCCGATCTCGCGCGTGCGCTCGGTCACCGAGACCAGCATGATGTTCATGATGCCGACGCCGCCCACGACGAGCGAGATGAGCGCGACGATCAGCAGCAGCGAGGTCATGAGCGCCGAAGTCGAAGTCATCGCCTCGAGCATCTCGCTCATGTTGCGCAGCTCGAAGTCGTCCTCGCCGCCCGCCGGGATGCGGTGGCGCAGGCGCAGCAGCGCGGCGATCTCCTCCATCGCGGCGTCGACCCGGTCCGCCGAGACGGCCTTGCACTGGATGTTGTTCACGTTGTCGAAGCGGATCGGCATGAGGTAGTTCGCGGTCTGCGTCGCGTCGCGCGAGGGGTAGAGCTGGACGGACGCGGCGGCGTAGACGTCGCCGCGCGCGTGCGCGGCGGAGCCGGAGACGGTCGAGGCGGTGCCGCCCGAGCGCGCGAGGCGGTTGCGCATCGTGGTCCACGGGACGACGACCATGTCGTTCTGGTCCATCCCCATGAGGTTCGCGCCCTTGGGCTTGAGGACGCCGCAGACGGTGAAGATGACGTTGTTGAGGCGGATGCGGCGGCCGACGGGCGAGGAGCCGTCGGGGAAGAGCGCGCCGGCGACGGTCGTGCCGAGGACGCAGACCGTCGCGGCGGCGCTCACGTCGCGCTCGGTGAACGGGCCGCCGTCCTCGAACGACCACTCGTTCACGTCGAAGTAGTCGGCGGAGCCGGAGGCGACCTGCTCGGGCTGGTAGTTCTCGCCGCCGGCGATGGCCTGGACGGACGAGCCGCGGACGGAGGGCGTCGCGGCGGCGACGGACGGGCAGCCCTCGAGGATGGCGTTGCAGTCCGCGCCGGTGAGCGTGATGCCGGAGCCGGCGCCGGCGGAGACGCCGGCGCGCTGGAGCGCGACGGAGCGGACCATGATCACGTTGGAGCCCATGTTGGCGATCTTGGAGGAGATCTGCTCCGCGGCGCCGTTGCCGATCTCCATCATCGTGATGACGGCGGCGATGCCGATCACGATGCCGAGCATCGTCAGCATCGATCGCGTGACGTTCCTTCTTAATGCCACGAGCGCGGTGTTCAGGATCTGTAGCATTTGTCTACCGTGAAAAACGTGAAAAGCATGAAAGGGGTTTGGATTGTCGGTCCTGCGGGACGGAGCGGCTTGTTGTGTTCAACCGCGAAATGGTTTTGGGGCCATGCCCGGGGCGGTTCCATCTTCAGGATGCAGATCATGTCTCCGGAACGCCGAAGACGTAGGACTGAACATCGGCCTTGGGGAAGGAGCCGAAGTTGACGAGGAGCCCAAGGTGGAATCCCGTCGCGCGGAGGTAGTTGATCAGCTGGGCGACATGCTCGGGCGCCAGGGCGCGGACGGACTTCAGTTCGACGACGATCTTTCCGTAGCAGAGAAGGTCGGGTCGATATGTCTTCCGGAGAGGTCGACCCTTGTAGGACAAGGAAAGCTCCTTCTGCGCCTCGAACGGAATGCCTCGCTCGGCAAGTTCCATCTCCAGCGCCTCCTGGTACACCTCCTCGGCAAAGCCGGTGCCGAGCGTCTTCGACACCTCGAACACCGCGCCGCGAATCGCATAGCCCTCTTCTTCGTAGATCATCGCCATTCCGTGTTCTCCTCATCCCGAGCATGCTGGACCGGACCTGCGCTCGGGCCATTCAAAACTCCGTTCATGGTTTTCACGCTTTTCACGGTTCATTGCTTCCAGAGGCCTGCGGCGGAACGGAAGGGGACCCGGGGACGACGAGGCCGTCGCGCACGTGGATTGTGCGGCGGGTGTAGTCGCAGACCTCGGCGTCGTGGGTGACGAGGACGATGGTGATGCCCTTCTCGGCGTTGAGCCGCCGGAAGAGCTCGAGAATCTCCACCGTGGTCTTCGAGTCGAGGTTGCCCGTCGGCTCGTCGGCGAAGAGGATCTCCGGGTCGTTCACGAGCGACCGCGCGATGGCGACGCGCTGCTGCTGTCCGCCGGAGAGCTGCGCGGGCGTGTGGTTCATGCGGCCCTCCAGCCCCAGCATCGCGAGCAGCTCCTTCGCCCGCTCGACCTCCCTCGCGCGCGGCGCGCGCCGCCCGCGGTGGTATTCGAGCGGCATCAGGACGTTCTGCAGCGCGCTCGTGCGCGCGAGCAGGTTGAAGCTCTGGAACACCCACCCGATGCGCGCCGCCCTGAGGTCCGCGCGCTCGTCCGACGTGAGCCGCGAGACGTCGCGCCCGTCGAACCGGTATTCGCCGCCGCTCGGCGTGTCGAGGAAGCCGAGGATGTTCATGAGCGTCGACTTGCCCGACCCCGACGCGCCCATCAGCGCCACCAGGTCGCCCTTCTCCACCGAGAGCGACACGCCCTTCAGCACCGGCACGTCGATCCCGCCCGGCAGGTGGTAGGTCTTGGTGAGATTGGAGACCTCGATGAGAGCCATGGAAGAGGGGGCGCGAAGCTAGCCCGGCGGGGGGCCGGCGCGCCGCGGGGGCTTGGGCATGTTGGGCATGAAGGGGTTCTTGGAGCCGGCGGTGTCGGAGGAGGAGGGCGCGGCGGCCTTGCCTTCGGCGGCGGCCTCCTCGCGGACGACGACGCGCGCGCCTTCGGCAAGCGCGCCCTTCTGGATCGGCTCGACGGCGGCGAGGGAGCCGTTGTTGAGGAGGACCTTCACGGGGACGGGCCGCGGCGGGGTCTTCTCCCCGTCCGCCGGCGCGAGCCAGACCGCGCCGTCCGCTCCCTCGGCCGCGGGGGGCGGCGGCGCGCCGGACGGCGTGTAGCGCAGCGCGCGAGAGGGGACCGCGAGGGCGTCGCGCACGGCCTCCGTCTCGAACTCCACGCTCGCCGTGAGGTAGGGCAGGAGCGTGAGGTCGGCGTTGTCGACGTCGATCTCGACCGTGTAGGTGACGACGTTGGAGGAGAGCGTCGCGTTGAGGCGCACGCGCCGTACGACGCCGCGGAAGGTGCGGCCCGGGAAGGCGTCGACGGTGAACGAGACGCCCTGCCCCGCGCGGACGCCGCCGACGTCGGCCTCGTTCACCGACGCCCAGATGCGCATCGTCCGCAGGTCCTTCGCGACGAGGAAGAGGGAGCTGGCGCTCATCGACGAGACGACGGTCTGGCCGAGGTTCACGCGGCGGTCGACGACGACGCCGTCGACCGGCGAGGAGATCGTGCAGTAGCCGAGGTTGCGCTCGGCCTTCTCAACCGCGGCCTTCGCCTGGACGACCTGAGCAACGGCGCTCGCGACCGACGCCCTCGCGATTCCGAGCTGCGCGTCCGCCCCCTTGTACGCGGCCTCCGCGGCGTCGTAGTCGCTCTGCGACTGCGCGATGCCGACGCCGAGCGCCTTCGCGCGCTCCCACTCCTTGGTCTCGCGCTCGAGGTCGACCTCCGCCTTCGTCGCGTTCGCCCTCGCGGACGCGACGGCGGCCTCGGCGATGGCGAACTGCGCCTTCGCGACGTCGAGGTCGGCTAGGTAGGTCACGTCGTCGATGCGGGCGAGGATCGTGCCGTTCGTGACGGGGGAGCAGTAGTCGACCTCGGTGCCGCTCTCGTCGACGCCGAACGCGACGATCTGGCCGCTCACCTGCGAGCCGACGTCGACGAGCTCCTCCGGCTCGAGCGTGCCGGACGCGGCGATCGTGGAGACGACGTCGGCGCGCGTCGCGGCCATGGCGACGTAGCGGACGTCCTTCGGCGCCCGGGGCGCGTCGCCGGACGGGCCGCACCCCGCCGCGCAGGCGGCGAGCGCGGCCGCGGCCGGCAGGGCGGAACGGAAAATCGTTTTCGCGCGTTTCACGGGAGATCTCCCTCTGGCGGTTTCTGAATTCACGTTCAATAATATGAATCTCCGTTCAGAAGTCAAGCGAAAAAGAAGGAGGCGCGCCCGAGATCGGGCGCGCCTCCGAGACAGCGGGCCTTGCGGCGGGCTACTTGATGATCTTGGTGACCGTGCCGGCACCGACGGTGCGGCCGCCTTCGCGGATCGCGAAGCGCATCTTCTCCTCCAGGGCGGCGGGGTAGATGAGCGTGACCGTCATGTTGATGTTGTCGCCGGGCATGACCATCTCGACGCCCTCGGGGAGCTTGATGTCGCCCGTCACGTCCGCGGTGCGGATGTAGAACTGGGGACGGTAGCCCGGGAAGAACGCGGTGTGGCGGCCGCCCTCCTCCTTGGTGAGGACGTAGACCTGGGCCTCGAACTCGGTGTGCGGGGTGATGCTGCCGGGCTTCGCGAGGATCTGGCCGCGCTGGACCTCCTCCTTCTTCGTGCCGCGGAGCAGGCACCCGACGTTGTCGCCGGCCTGGCCCTGGTCGAGGGTCTTGCGGAACATCTCGACGCCCGTGATCGTGGTCTTCTGGGTGGGCTTGATGCCGACGATTTCGGCATCGTCGCCGACCTTCACGACGCCGCGCTCGACGCGGCCCGTGACGACCGTGCCGCGGCCTTCGATCGAGAAGATGTCCTCGATGGGCATCATGAACGGAAGGTCGAGCTGGTGGACGGGGTCGGGGATGTAGTCGTCGAGCGTCTTGAGGAGCTCGTCGATGCACTTGCACGCCGGGTCGTCGGGCGAGGAGGCCTGCGTGGCGGCGAGCGCCGAGCCGCGGACGATCGGGGTGTTGTCGCCGTCGAACTCGTACTTGTTGAGGAGCTCGCGGATCTCCATCTCGACGAGGTCGAGGAGCTCGGGGTCGTCGACGAGGTCGACCTTGTTGAGGAAGACGACGATCTTCGGGACGCCGACCTGGCGGGCGAGCAGGACGTGCTCCTTGGTCTGCGGCATCGGGCCGTCGGCGGCGGAGACGACGAGGATCGCGCCGTCCATCTGCGCGGCGCCGACGATCATGTTCTTGACGAAGTCGGCGTGGCCGGGGCAGTC
>CAMNDA010000359.1 GCA_946534745.1 uncultured Verrucomicrobiota bacterium
TCCTTCCGGAACGCGCGGAGGTTCTCCTTCGCGGCGGGGGCGTCCATCTTGCTCGCGACGACGAGCCGCGGGCGCTCCAGCAGCGCCGGGTCGCGCGCCTCGAGCTCGCGCAGCAGCGTGCGGTAGTCCTCCGCCGGGTCGCGGCCCTCCTCCGCGGCCATGTCCACCACCAGGACGATCGCCTTGGCGCGCTCGATGTGGCGCATGAACTCGAAGCCGAGGCCGGCGCCCTCGTGCGCGCCCTCGATGATGCCGGGGATGTCCGCGACGCGGAAGCTCGTGAACGCGTCCGGCAGCACGACCGTCCCGAGGATCGGGTGCAGCGTGGTGAAGTGGTAGGCGGCGACCTTCGGCCGCGCGCGGGAGATCTCGCGCAGGATCGAGGACTTGCCGGCGCTCGGGAAGCCCACGAGCCCGACGTCCGCGAGGATCTTCAGGTCGAGGCGCAGCCGGACGTCCTCGCCGGGCTTGCCGGGCTTGCACTCCTCGGGCGCCTGGTGCGTGGAGCTCTTGAAGTGGACGTTGCCCGCGCCGCCCTCGCCGCCGCGGGCGACGAGCAGGCGCGCGCCGTGCGCGAGGACCTCGCCGAGCTCGCGGCCGGTGTCCGCGTCGGTGACGACCGTCCCGAGCGGGACCTTGACGAAGAGGTCCGCGCCGTTGGCGCCGTGGCGGTAGCGGCCCATGCCGTTGCCGCCGGCGGGGGCGCGGCGCTCGGGCTCGTAGTAGACCGCGACGAGCGAGTCCACGTCCTCGTCCCCGACGAGCCAGACGCTGCCGCCGCGGCCGCCGTCGCCGCCGTCGGGACCGCCCTTCGGGACGAACTTCTCGTGGCGGAACGAGCGGGAGCCGTCGCCGCCCTTTCCGGCGACGGCGTGGAGAACGGCGGTATCGACGAACGAACGGGACTTCATAGCGGGCTCCTTTCTACGGATAGGCGATGCGGTTCATACGCGGCGGAGCCCCCGCACCGTTCGTTCGGACGCGGAGGCTCCGGGAAGATGGAGGCGTGAAGCGGAGTCGAACCGCTCTGGAAGGATTTGCAGTCCTCTGCCTAGCCGCTTGGCTATCACGCCGTGCAAAACGCGGGGTAGGCTACCAGAATCGGACCGGCGCGTCAATCGTTTTTTGCGCTTGCGTCGGACGGGGGTTTCTGGTATTCTCCCGCCCGCTTCACGCAACTTTTCCCTCTTGCGCGGCAGACCCCGGCCCGCGGCGACGCGGTCCACATCCACAGCACGAAAGAGAGGCTCAGCCCCCATGCAAGCATACGCAGTCATCGAAACCGGCGGAAAGCAGTATCGCGTCCAGGCCGGCGACACGATCGAGATCGAGCGCCTTCCCGAGGAGAAGGGCGCCACCGTCGAGATCGACAAGGTCCTCGCCGTCTCGGACGGCACGTCGCTCAAGGTCGGCACCCCCTACGTCGAGGGCGCCCGCGTGACGCTCGAGATCGCGGAGCAGTTCCGCGGCCCGAAGCTCATCAGCTTCGACAAGAAGCGCCGGAAGGGCTATTCCCGCACCGTCGGCCACCGCCAGGAGCTCACCCGCGCGGTCGTCAAGTCCATCTAACCCCAGAAAGGAAAAGACGCCATGTCCAAGTCCCACCAGGGTGTCAACGGCCGTGACAGCAATCCCAAGCGCCTCGGCGTGAAGCGCTTCGGCGGCCAGGCCGTCAAGGCCGGCGAGGTGCTCGTGCGCCAGCGCGGCACGAAGTTCCATCCCGGCGCCAACGTGCGCCGCGGCGGAGACGACACGCTCTTCACGGTCGTCGCCGGCAACGTCAAGTTCGAGAAGGGCGGCAAGGTCGTCTCGGTCGTTCCCGCGGCCGACGCCAAGTAGTCCCGCTCCGACCCGCTCCGGAAGCCCGCGGCCACGCGCCGCGGGCTTCCTCTTTTTCCACGCGCGATTTCGCGATTGCGGACGGGGGCGGGCGTATGGTAGAATGCGCGCCGTTCCGCGAGGCGCCGCGCCGGCCGGCCGGCGCGCCGCGGAACCCCCTTTCAACCACACGAAACACAAGGACCGATACCATGGCCAAGAAAGCAGAAACATCCGGAAACTCCGCCCTCGACTCCGTGCTCGCCCAGATCCGCAAGGAGTTCGGCGAGGGCGCCATCATGAAGCTCGGCGAGGTCGAGTCGCAGAAGGGCGTCCAGGTCATCTCGACCGGCTCGTTCGGCCTCGACCTCGCGCTCGGCGTCTGGGGCCTCCCCCGCGGGCGCATCGTCGAGCTCTACGGGCCCGAGTCCTCCGGCAAGACCACGCTCGCCCTCCACGTCATCGCCAACGCCCAGAAGGCCGGCGGCATGGCCGCGTTCATCGACGTGGAGCACGCGCTCGACCCGCAGTACGCCAAGCGCATCGGCGTGGACCTGGACAACCTGCTCGTCGCCCAGCCCACCACCGGCGAGGAGGCGCTCAACATCGCCGAGTCGCTCGTGCGCTCCGGCGCGCTGGACGTCGTCGTCGTCGACTCCGTCGCCGCGCTCACGCCCAAGGCCGAGCTCGAGGGCCAGATGGGCGACGCCCACGTCGGCCAGCAGGCGCGCCTCATGTCGCAGGCGATGCGCAAGCTCACCGCCCTGCTCGACACGACGAAGACGCTCTGCATCTTCACGAACCAGATCCGCGAGAAGATCGGCGTGATGTTCGGCAATCCCGAGACGACGCCCGGCGGCCGCGCGCTCAAGTTCTACGCGTCGGTCCGCCTCAACATCTCGCGCATCGGCGCGATCAAGGACGCCGCCGGCACGATGATCGGCAACCGCACGCGCGTGAAGGTCGTGAAGAACAAGGTCGCCCCGCCCTTCACCGAGGCGGAGTTCGACATCCTCTACGACCGCGGCATCTGGTGGGCGGGGTCCGTCCTCGAGGCCGGCATCAAGCAGGGCCTCATCCTCAAGCGCGGCTCGTGGCTGAGCTACGGCACCGACCAGATCGGCCAGGGCGCGCAGGCCGCGGCGCAGTTCCTCGAGGACCACAAGGACGTGGCCGACCGCCTCGTCGCGCAGATGAAGGGCGAGACCGCGCCGGCCGCCGACGGCGGCGACGGCGACAAGCCCGCCGGCCCCGCGGAGAAGTAGCGCGTGAGCGACGATCCGGAACGCCCCGGCCGCAACGATCCGCCCCCGCCCGTCCGCGACCCCTTCGGCGCGGACGGCGCGTCGCCGCCGCCTCCGCCAAGAGGCGGAACCGAGGAAAACGGGGAAGAGAAGAAGACCCCCGGCTGGCATCCTTCTCCGCCGCCGGCGCCGGAGGAGCTGCAGGGCCGCCCGCCCGAGCCGCCGCCGCTGCCGGGGGAGAAGACCGAGGAACACGGGGAACACGGGAAAGAAGGCCAGACGCCGGACGGCAAGGCGCCAGACGACAAGACGCCCGAGGGTTCCGGCGGCCCGTCCCGCAACGGCATGTTCGGCGCGTGGGCCGCGACGGCGCTGCTCGTCGCGCTGCTCGCCGGATTCTGGTTCCGCGGCGGCGACGGCGGCGGGGCCAAGACGGTCGAGCTCTCGTTCCGCCCCGAGTTCACGGACCTCCTCGAGCGCGGGTTCGTCTCGAAGGTGGACATCGTCCACGACGGCTCCGAGGCCTACGCCAAGGGCGAGCTCAAGCCGCCCGCGGCGACCGACGCCCGCGGCGCGGAGCTCGCGAAGGACTTCCCCGACGGCACGCCGTTCCGCGTGAACGTCGGCGGCGAGATGCAGGACTTCGAGCGCCTGCTCGACCGCGCCGGCGCGGGCTGGACGCACCGGTACCAGGACCACCGGCTGATGTTCGTCCTCATGAACATCCTGCCGATGGTGCTGCTCGTCGGCATCTTCTGGTTCTTCTTCTTCCGCCAGGCGCGCGGGCCCAACGGCCCGCTCGGCTTCGGCCGCAGCCGCGCGCGCCGCGCCGAGCGCACGCCGCGCGAGAAGACCACGTTCAAGGACGTGGCGGGGTGCGAGGAGGCCAAGGAGGAGGTCGTCGAGGTCGTCGAGTACCTCAAGGACCCGAAGAAGTTCGGCCGCCTCGGCGGCAAGATGCCCCACGGCATCCTCATGGCCGGCCCGCCCGGAACGGGCAAGACGCTCCTCGCCAAGGCCATCGCCGGCGAGGCGGGCGTGCCGTTCTTCTCCATCGCCGGCTCCGACTTCGTCGAGATGTTCGTCGGCGTCGGCGCCAGCCGCGTGCGCGACATGTTCGCGGAGGCCAAGAAGAGCGCGCCGTGCCTCGTCTTCATCGACGAGATCGACGCCGTCGGCCGCCGCCGCGGCGCCGGCATCGGCGGCGGGCACGACGAGCGCGAGCAGACGCTCAACGCGCTGCTCGTCGAGATGGACGGCTTCGGCACCAACGCCGGCATCGTCGTCATCGCCGCCACCAACCGACCCGACGTGCTCGATCCGGCTCTGCTGCGCCCCGGGCGCTTCGACCGCCAGGTCGTCGTGGACCTCCCGACGATGGAGGGCCGCCTCGCGATCCTCAAGGTCCACGCCGCCAAGGTCAAGCTCGCCGAGGGCACCGACCTCTCGCGCATCGCGCGCGGGACGCCGGGCTGCTCGGGCGCGGACCTGGCGAACATCGTCAACGAGGCCGCGCTCATCGCCGGCCGCGCCGAGAAGCCCGGCGTCGACGAGGACGACTTCGAGGCCGCGCGCGACAAGGTCCTCTGGGGCAAGGAGCGCCGCAGCCGCGCGATGGACGAGCAGGAGAAGAAGTGCACCGCCTACCACGAGGCCGGCCACGCGCTCGTCGCCATCCTCGAGCCCGAGTCGGACCCCGTCCACAAGATCACGATCATCCCGCGCGGCATGGCGCTCGGGCTCACCGCGTTCCTGCCCGAGAAGGACAAGGTGTCCGTCACGCGCCGGCACCTGCTGGCGGACCTCGCGATCTCGATGGGCGGGCGTGTCGCGGAGGAGCTCTTCCTCCCCGACGTCTCCACGGGCGCCCGGCAGGACCTGCAGCAGGCCACGCGCCTGGCGCACGCGATGGTGTGCGACTGGGGCCTCTCCGAGAAGCTCGGCCCGCGCACCTTCGGCAAGAACGAGGAGCTCGTCTTCCTCGGCCACGAGGTGAACCGCACCCAGGACTACAGCGAGGAGACCGCGCGGCTCATCGACGAGGAGGTCACGCGCCTGCTTCGCGAGGCGCACGCCCGCGCGAAGGAGCTGATCGAGTCGCACCGCCCCGCGATGGAGGCGCTCGTCGCGGAGCTCCTCGAGAAGGAGACCGTGGACGGCCCCGACGCCGAGGACATCGTGAGGCACGGCCGCGTCCGGACCCCCGAGGAGCGCGGCGAGACGCCGCCCCCGGCCCCGCCGCCCGTCCCCGGCGCCGCGCCTCCCGTTCCCGCCGCCGCGCCGTCCGTCTAGAACGGACCGCGCGTCGAGCAGGCCCGGCTCCGGTGGGGCGAG
>CAMNDA010000360.1 GCA_946534745.1 uncultured Verrucomicrobiota bacterium
GTCCCGTTGTCCAGCGAGAAGATGGACACGGAATGGAGGCCGACCTCGGCCAGCATGTCCAGGACGCGGACGAGGCAGCCGTGCGGCGCGTCGTCCGTGCAGTTCACGATGACCGTCTGCTTCTTGTTCGCCTTCGCCATCTGCCCGACGAACCCGCGGAGCTGCTCGAGCGTCACGGTGCGCCGGTTCTGGTCGTTGCCGAACATGTAGGCGCCGAGGCCCGGGTGCTTCGCGAAGCCCTTGATCGTGATCGACGTGGGCGGGTCCACCACATCCACCGGCGACGGGTTCGGGGCCGGGCGGAGCGCCTCCAGCTGCGAGAGGATGTCCGGCTGGTTCAGGGTGACGATGAAGAAGATGAGCAGCTGGAACACGACGTCGATCATCGGCGTCATCTCCAGCGTTGCCTCGTCGCCCTTGTTCTTCTTCTTTTTCTTCTGGTCGGCCATTTGCTAGTTCCTCGGGCGGATGGTGGAGAGTTCCTTGTACTCCTTCTCGTGGAAGCGCGACTTCTCGGTCACGGCCTCGCTGATCGCGATGAAGGTGACGCGCCCGATGCCCTCCTCGGCGCAGAGGTCCATGACCTTGCGCACGAGGCCGTGCGTGGCGCGCCAGTCGCCGCGGACCCACACCTGGAAGCCGTCGCCGAACCGGGCGCGCCCGGAGCGCACGATGGTCCGCAGGTTCTCCTTGTGGATCGTGATGTTGCCGACGGAGATGCGCCCCTCCGGGAACCCGGCGCGGGGCATCGCGACGTCGATCGTCACGGCCGACGTGTCCGACTGCTCGGAGGTCTTCACCTCCTGGCCGTGGTAGCCGAACTCGAGCTGGATGTTCTCGTCCTTGGTGTCGGCGATGTTGATCGTGACGATGAAGAAGATGATGAGCTGGAACACGACGTCGATCATCGGCGTCATGTTCAGGTCGCACCCTTCGTTGTCTCGTTTCTTGCTCATGGGGAAACCTCCCGAAATTCCGGGGGCGCCCGCTTATTCGGCGACGACCTCGACGTTGCGCAGGTCCTTGATGAGCTCCATCGTGGTGGCGGTCATCTGGAGGATGATGCGGTTGGCGCGGTTGCGGTAGAAGTAGTAGGTGCACACGGCGGGGATGGAGGTCGTCAGACCGCCGGCCGTCGTGTAGAGCGCCTGCGAGATGTTCGTCGCGAGCAGGCCGACGTTCGGCGAGCCGGTGCCCAAGTTGCCGAACGCCATGATCATGCCTTGGACCGTTCCGAGCAGGCCGAGCTGCGGGGCGATGTTCGCGCAGACGGAGATCCACGCCAGGTGCTGCATGATGCGCTCGATCTCGAGGTCGGCCGCGGCGTCGACGGCGGAGGAGATGACGTCGAAGCCCTCCTCCACGTGGATGAAGCCCGCGGACAGGATGTTGGACATCGGGGTGGGCTCGTTCTCGCAGAACTGAAGAGCCTTCACGACGTCGCCCTCCTTCATGGCCTCCTTGACGTTGTTGACGAGCGCGTCCGGCATGATCTTGGAGGGGCGCACGAGGATGCCGCAGTCGATCGCCAGGTAGATGTAGTAGCCGAGGCACCCGAACAGCGCGAGCCAGAGGAGGGTGCCGAGCCAGCCCGAGCCGAAGAGCACGTCGTAGAACGTGGAGTGCTTGGGCTGCGCGGGCGCCTGCTGGGCCTGCGGCGCGGGGGCGAACTCGTCCTGGGCGTAGGTGGTGACCGGAGCGGCCGCGACCAGCAGGGCGGCGGCGGCGAGGGTGGCGAGGAGGGACTTTTTCATGGTTGGGTGGTTGGGTTGGTTAAAGGGGTTGAAAGGTTGAAAGGTTAAAGTCGGTTTGTCATTCAGCATTCAGCATTCAGCATTGACCTAGTCTCCCGAGGAGAGCCTCTTGGTCCAGGGGGAGTTGCGGTGCTGGTCGAGGAGGAGCTTGCGCATCTTCTCGGCGTAGGCGGACTGGTGGAGCTTGTCGAACATCTGCGCGGCCTTGTAGATCGCCTCGGCGCGGGCCTCGCCGGCGTCCTGGAAGAGGAAGACGACGCGGAGGTAGCCGTCCTTGAGCGCGGCCTTGGCGTCGTTCTGCGCGTCGAACATGTCGCCGCGCTTGAGGCAGGCTTGGGCGGCGACGGCGCGGTCGGCGGAGGTGGCGCCCTTGTCCAGTAGGCCCGGCAGCGAGCCGGTCTGGTTGGACTCGATGAGGGCCCTCCAGTACCACGGCGCCATCGCGGAGTCCCACGCGGCGCGGTCGTTGCCCTGGATGATCTTGCGGCAGGCGTCGACGGCGCCCTTGGCGTTGTTCTTCTTGAGGTAGATCTGGGCGATGAGCGCGCCGGCCTCGCCGTCCCACTGGAGGCGGCGGTAGCGCTCGGCGAGCGCCTGCAGGCCGGAGATCGCGGCGTCGGGCGACTGCTGCGCCTGCTGGCGGAGCTTGCCCCACTCCGGCGGCGTCTCGACCTGGAGCTTCAGGACGGCGTCGGACGGAAGGGCGCGCTCGGCGACCGTGCCGTTCGGCTGCTTCATGCCGAACATGTACTTCTTGTCGGCGGGGAGCCAGCGGATCGTGCCCTGGTGCGTCTCGCCGTTGGAGAGCAGGACCTTGGCCTTGACGTCGGCGGCCCGGACGGACGTGGCGCAGCCGAGAAGCAGCGCGGCGAGGAGGACGAGTGGTGTCTTTTTCATGGTTCGGTGGTTCGGTAGTTAGAGGGTTTGGTGGTTCGCAGGTTAAAAGGTTCGAAGGTTCAAAGGTTCAAAGGTTCTTGGGGTCCCGAGGTCATTCGGCATTCAGCATTCAGCATTCACTCCTCGGCGGCGGGCTCGTCCGCGGGGGCTTCCTCCGCCGCCTCTTCGGCGGGGGCCGCCTCGGCCTCTTCGGCCGGCGCCTCCGCGTCGGGGTCGGCGACCTCCTCGACGGTCTCCTCCGCGGGGGCCGCCTCGGGCTCCTCCTTCGGGAGGTAGGCGTCCTCCGGAATCGTGGCGAGGATGGCCTCGACGTCCGGCGCGTCGCCCATGAGCTCGATCAGGGCGGAGGGCGGCATCTCCTCCTCGGCGGCGTTGATCTCGCGCGTGGCCTCGTTGAGGGCGCTGCGGACCTTGAGCATCTCCTTGGGGTCGGCGATGTCCTTGAAGAGCTTGATGTAGTGGCCGCACTCGTACTGCACGTCGGGCCAGACCGACGAGCCGTCGGAGTAGGTCTTCATCTGCATCAGCGTCTGGATGCTGCGCTGGTAGACCTGGGCGAGCGGCTCGAGGATGTCGGCGTTCTTGGGGTTGGCGCCGAAGGTCGTGATGATGCGCTGGTAGTAGTTGGCGGAGGAGCGGAGGATGTCCTCGGCGTCGTCGGCCTTGAAGTCGACGGCCGCCTTGTACTGCTTCTCCATGATGTCGCCGTGCTGGAGCTGGAGCTCGAGCGCCGCGCGGTCGCCGCGACGGTAGGCCTTGAGCTTGGCGGAGGCGTCGTTGGCGTCCTTGAAGAGGGCGGAGCGCTTCTTCTTGTCGGGCTCGGCGACGGCGGCCTCGACGCACGCGGTGCGGAGCAGCTCCAGGACATCGGCCGTGCGATGGAAGCGGGGCGTGTCCTCGAGGAACTTCTTGAGGCGCGGGACGGCCTCCGTGTACTTCTTCTGCGCGACGAGGATCTGCATGAGGCCCATCTCGATCATGTTGCGCAGCGCGGCGTCGTCCGGCTTCGCGCCGGCGAGCGCGGCCTGGAAGCCCTTCTCGGCGGTCTCCCACGCCTTGGCGGCGACGAGCTCCTCGGCGGCCTTCGCGAGCTGCAGCGGCGTGTACTTGCCGCCGGGCGTGGAGATCATCTCGCCGTACTTCTTGATGGCCTCGGGGCGGTAGCCCAGCTCCATGAGGGCCTTGGCCTGGAGGTAGAGGGCGTTCTTGGCCTGCTCCGACTCGGGGTAGTCCGCGGAGAGCCGGTCGAAGTACTCGCTCGCCTTCTTGGTGTTGGCCTCGGCCTCCGCCTCGTCCTCCGTCCGGATCGTGGAGTAGAGCGTGCCGAGCTGCAGGAGGACGATCGGGACGCCCTGCGCCTTCGGGAAGAGCTCGAGGATCTTCTCGTAGTCCTTGATGGCGAGCTGCTTGTACTTCGGCAGCTGCGCCTCGGGCTGGTTCAGGGAGGAAAGGCAGAAGGCGTGGTCGAAGAGCGCGCTCTGGAGGATCTGGTCGTTGAGCTCCTTCTGCTTGGCGCTCACCTCGAACCGGGCGCGCTGCTCCTTGTCGGTGAGGCGGCGGATGAGCTTCGTGTACTCGTTGAGCATGCCGCGGACGCCGTCGTTGGCCGTCTTGAGGGCGGCGACGGCCTCCTCGACGGGATCCTTGCCCTCCTCGGAGGGCTTGGCCTCGCCGCGCCTGGCCTCGTCGTAGGCGAGCGTCGCGTCGCGCAGCGCCTGGGCGCGGAGCGTGCGGAGCGCCTTGAGGTAGGAGTACTGCGCGGTGATGAGGTCGTTGCCGGGGTTCCTCTTGTGCTCCACGCGCGCGAGGTAGTTGGAGCGGATGTTGAGCTCCTCCTCCGGGCGCCCGGTCTTGCCGTAGCAGTCGGCGAGGCGGCGCTGGGCGGGCCAGGAGACGGCGTTCTTCGTGTAGTTCTCCATCAGGAGGCGGTAGAGAGGCATCGCCTTCTCGTAGTCCTGGTCCTTGTAGAGGCGCTCGGCCTCCTGCATGACGGTGTTGGCGGCGGCGGGGTGCTCCGGATAGAGCCGGAAGAAGTCCGCGCGCGCCTGCTGGGAGAGCTCGGGCAGGTTGTGCGTCGCGTAGAAGGTCTGCAGCGAGCGGAGCTGGTCGCCCGCCAGGGTCATGCCCTCCTTCGTCGAGCGCGCGAAGCGGTCGGCGATGTAGCCCGCGACGGCGCCGGAGTAGAGCTGCCAGTACTGCTGCGCCTCCTCGTCCTCCTGCGACTCGCCGTACTCCACGGCGGCCTGGGCGAGGATGACGAGCGCCTTGATCGACTCGGGGACGACCTCCGGGAAGCTCTTCAGGACGGTCTCGTACTGCTTGATCGCCTCCTCGAACCGGTTCTGGTGGTAGAACATGTTGGCCGACTCGAACTGCTTCTTCGCGACCTGCGCCTTCTGCGCGGGGGTGGTGGAGTCCGCCACCTCGAAGCCGAGCTCGTCGAGCGCCTTGTTGATCTGCTCGTGGCGGTTCATCGCCTCGATGGCCCAGGCGTAGGACGGGTACTTGATGTAGACGTTCACGAGCTCGCGAAGCGCAAGGCCGTAGAGCTCGCCGGCCTGGTCCTCGAGCTCCATCTTCTTCTTGCGGTCGGCCTGCTCCTTGGACTGGGCCACGAGCTTGTCCGCCTCCTCCTGGTACATGACGCCCATCAGGTAGCGCACCTCGGGGATCGGGGAGAGGCCGAGGTAGTCCTCGCCGTCCTCCTTGCCGGCCTCGATCAGGGCCTCCTCGAGCTGGACGAGCATCGGCATGTAGTCCTCGACGAGCTTCTGCGCGTCCTCGACCTTGCCCTCGATGACCTTGATGTGGGCCATGAGCGCGACGGAGCGGCCGAACCACACGTCCTGCGTCCAGAGCAGGGCCTCGATCGACTTGTTGGCGCGCGTGATGTAGCCGGCGGAGCCGCCCTTGCCGGCCTCGCTGGCGATCTTGACGAGCGTCTGCGCGTGGTCGAAGAGGACGGGGCGCTTCATGTCCGCCGGGAGGCCCGCCACCGCGAGGAGCTTCTCCAGCGCGTCGGCGGCCTCCTTGTCCTTCTTCTGGAACTTGAGCATCTGCGCGAACTTGTAGTAGGAGTTCACGTAGAACTCGACGATCTCCTTGGGCGGCGAGCTGCCGTACTTCTTGAAGAGGGCGTTGTAGGTTTCGAACGCCTCGTCGTAGCGGCCGCGGGCGAAGAGGTAGTCCGCCATCGTGAGCTTCATCGCCCACGTCTCGGGCGCGTCCTGGTTCGGCTCCTTGTCGATGATCGCCTGCGCCTCGTCGAACTTGCCCAGCTGCAAGACCTGCTCGAGCATCTTGACCTTGAGCTTGGCCTTGGCCGCAGGGTACTTGGCCTGGATGTCGCGCAGGACGAGGTCCGCGTAGTCCGGGAAGCCGGCGCGGTTCAGGGCGTCGACGTACTTGAGCTCCTGGCTGAGGATCTTCGCGTCCTGGTCCGTGACGACATTCTGGGCGCGGACGCCGGCGGGGAGGAGCGCGGCGAGCACGGCCGCGACGAGAAGCGGAAGGGAGAGGCGGGAAGCGTTGGACATGCGGACTCCTGTGCGAAAGGGGCTTGGCTGCGGGCGCCCCGGCGGCACGCCGCGGGAAACCCGAAAACGGCGCTATTGTAGCAGAAGGGCGCCGCGCGCGCAAGGGGCGTTTCGCGCCCGGCCGCGCGCTTGCCGCGGAAGGCGGCGGCGTGGTAGACTCCGGCGCCGTGAAGATCCTGGTCGGCATGAGCGGTGGCGTGGACAGCACCGTGGCGGCGCTCCTCCTCAGGGAGGCGGGCCACGAGGTGCTCGGCGCCACGATGATGCTCTGGGACGGCCGCTACAGGGGCGGGCCGCGCGACGCCTGCTTCGGCCCCGGCGAGGCGGAGGACGCCGCCGCGGCCGAGGCGTTCTGCGCGCGCTTCGGCATCCCCTACGTCCGGCTCGACCGCGCCGCGCTCTACGAGAGCGCCGTGATCGCCCCGTGGCGCCGCGCCTTCCTCGAGGGCCGCACGCCGAATCCCTGCGTGCTCTGCAACCCGCTCCTCAAGTTCACGATCCCGGACGCCGCCCGCGCCGCGGGGCTCTCCTTCGACGCTTTCGCGACGGGCCACTACGCCCGCGCGGACCGCGCCGGCCCCGGCGGGCGCGTCCGCCTCCTGCGCGCGGCCGAGGCGGCGCGCGACCAGAGCTACTTCCTCCACCGGCTCTCGCAGGAGCAGCTCGCGGGGGTCGTCTTCCCGCTCGGCGGCATGCGGAAGACCGATGTTCGCGCCTACGCGCGCGAGCACGGGCTCGCGGACGTCGCCGCGAAGCCGGACTCGCAGGACTTCTACAGCGGCGACACGGCCGAGCTCGTCGGCGCGGAGGACCGCCCCGGCGACATCGTCGACGAGGCGGGGCACGTCCTCGGCCATCACACCGGGCACTGGAAGGTGACGGTCGGGCAGCGCAAGGGCGTCGGGGTCTCCGGAACCGGCGAGCCGCTCTACGTCGTCGCGATCGACGCCTGCCGGAACCGCGTCGTCGTCGGGCCGAAGCCCGCGACGGTGCGGCGCGAACTCGTGGCGGAGTCCGTGAACTGGGTCTCGATCCCGCCGCCCGAGCCGGGCGCGACCCTCGACTGCGCGATCAAGATCCGCTCGACCGGCGAGCCGGTCCCGGGCGTCCGCGCGACGGTCCTGCCCGGCGGCGCCTTCCGCGCGGAGTTTCCCGCCGGCATCGCCGGCGTCGCGCCGGGCCAGAGCGCCGTGCTCTACGATGGCGACGCCGTCCTCGGCGGCGGCTTCATCCGCTAGTTCTCGAGCCAGCGCAGGATGCGGCGCGTGCCTCGCTCGTAGACGCACTCGACGGCGGCCGCGCGCCCGGCGCGGCGGGCGACGGCGCGCACGCGGAAGAGGCCGCTGTCGACGCGCAGCGCGTTCTGCACGCCCTGGAGCGCCGCGATCTCCTCCGGCGAGGGGATGTCGCCCTCTCCGCGCAGGAGCTTCAGCGCCTCGGTCTGCGCCGTGGAGCGGAAGACATCGCCCCGCTCGCGCGACATCTCGAGCCGCAGCCACACGCCCTCCGCGCCGCCGCGCGTCGCCCCGCCCGCGAGCATCGCCGCGACGAGCGCGTCGTGCCCGGCGGTGTTCACGTTGATCTTCGCGCCCGCGTGCGCGGAGAGCAGCGGCATCGCGGCGGCGAGCGGCGCCTCGAACCCGGTTTCGTCCGCGGTCCCCGCAGGCGTCGCGTCGTAGAGCCGCTCCTCCGCGGAGAGCGAAACCCCCTCAGGCTCGCTTCGCTCGCCAGCTCCCCCAGCGGGGGAGCCGGATTCCGAGCGCTCGCGCATCCAGGCGAAGAGAGAGGCCGCTTCGCCCGCGGCCGCGGCCTCGTCGAGACCGGCGCGGAGCTGGAGGAGCGCCGCAAGCGCGCGTTCGCCGCAGTCCGGGACGCCGAGGCGCGCTCGCTCGTCCTCGACGAGGACGAAGACGCCGTCCGTCCCCTTCTCAAGCCGCGCCGCCGCCTTGCGCGAGCGCTCGGCCCACGGTTCGACGAGCGCGTCGACCGCGTTCGTGTCGGCCTCGAGGCGCCAGAGCTCTCGCGCGAGGGCGCTCTCCGCCGCGTCGCGCAGCGCCGCGCGGTCGATGCGCCCGTCCACGCGGAGGGCGCGGGCGCGGGCGAGCGCGCCCGCGCCGAGCGCGAGCGGCACGAGGATCGCTACCGCGACAAGGACGAGCACGAGCGCCGCCCCGCGCCGCGGAGCTTGGCTCCCCTGCTGGGGGAGCTGGCGAGCGGAGCGAGCCTGAGGGGGTCTCTCACGCGGAGTCTTCCTTTTCGTGTCTTCCGTGTATTCCGTAGTCGAAATCACGGCGCGGCTCCTTCCTCCTGCTTGGCGGGGTCGAAGCAGGCGACCGGCAGCTCCCACGTTCCGGCGGCGGAGGCGACGCGCACGGCGGCGGGCAGCTCGGGACGGCGCCAGTCGTCGCGCCATTCGAGCGAGGCGGGGGCGTTGGTCGCGGGCGGCGGGACGTAGCGCGCGTAGGAGAAGCGCGGGGCGAAGGGATGGACCGTCTCGGCGGCGGACGCGCCGGTACGTTCGGCGACGCGTCGCGCGGCGCCCGAGGCGGGCTCCCAGCGGACCGTCTCCGCGCGGGCGCCGGCGCCGGCGCCGGGCGGCGGCGCGGCGAGGCGGACGAGGCGCAGCGAAAGCGAGTCGCCCTCGAACGAGCGCGGCTCCGGGACGGCGCACGCGAGGTCGGCGCGGAGCGCCTCGAAGAAGTCGAGCCGCTCGATCGCCGCCTCGGCGCGGCCGCCGGAGGCGACGCGCCCGAACGCGCCGAACGCGGCGGCGAGGACGCCCGCCACGGCCAGGGCGATCGCGACGGCGACCGCGGACGAGACGACAACCTCGACGAGCGTGAACGCGCTAGTCCTCGTCGACCTGCTCATCGCGCTGGTAGATCGGGAGCTGGCGGTAGGGCGGGGTGAACGCGAGGACGACCATGGCCGTGGCGTAGGGGCGGCTGTTCTCCTCGGCGCTCCAGGAGCCGTTGGAGCTCTGCGCGGGGATCCAGGTGCTGTACATCCAGCGCTGGAAGTCGTCCCAGCCCGTGCCGCCGATCTGGAAGAGGCCCTGCGAGGCGTAGTAGAGGCCGTAGGCGCGGTTGTTGTTGTTGTTGGGCCGCAGCTCCGTGTAGCGGCGGCGGTCGGTGAGGAAGCGCGCGGCGCGGAGGGCCATCGGGTCGTTGTGGCGGCCGCAGAGCTCCAGGTAGAGGATGCCCGCGCCGGTGAGCGTGTCGCCCGAGCCGCTGTTGCCGCCCTGGTAGGTGAACGAGCCGTCGGCCGAGTAGCACATGCGCTTCACGTAGTCCAGCGCGCGCGACATCGTGTCGTTCGGGATGCGGGCTCCGTTGAGGCGCGCCGACCGCAGCGCCATGATCACCCAGCCGGAGCACGACATGTCGCTGTCGCTCGACTTCGGCGTGTAGCGCCAGCCGCCCTGGTTCCATTCGCTCTTGCGGATGTTCTGGGCGTCGATGATGAGCTTCACCGCCTTCTCGATGACCGGGTCCATGCGCGCCTGGCGCTCGGGGGAGACCATGCCGGAGACCTCGGTGAGGAAGAGCGTGCAGATCGCGTGGACATACATGCCCGAGCCGGGCTTGGTGACGCCGAAGTAGCCGTTCGTCGGATCGACGATCGAGAGGATGTAGTCGATGCAGCGGTCGATGTTCTCGCCGTACTTGTCGCTGTCCGGCGTGTAGCCCTTGGCGAGGAACGCCATCCCGGCGAGCGCCGAGATGGAGCCCGTCGTGCCATGGTTGTCGGGGAACGAGCCGTCCGGCTTCTGGACGCTGGCCAGGTATTCGAGCCCGCGCTCGATCGCCTCGTCCACCTCGTCCGGGACCGTGACGCCCTGCGCCGCGGCACGCGGAGGCGCGAGCAGGGCGGCGATGGCGAGGAAGGACGCGAGGAGGTGGCGGATGTGCATGGCCCGGAGCATACCACACCGCCCGCGCGCGTTGCAACCCGGCCCGCGGAGACTCCGCGCGTCAGACGCCCTCCGGCGCAGGGCCGACGCCGGTGACAAGGGCGCGGCGGATGGCGCGCGTGAGGGCGGCGTAGGCAAGGCACCGGGCGCGCCGCTCCCTGCGGACGATTTCCTCGGGCGGGAGCGTCCTGGCCTGGTGCGGGGACATTGGCCAGTTCTGCGCATCGAGGTCGAGCGCGACGCCCTGGTATTCGAGGCCCTTGGCGCGGTGCATCGTCATCACGCGGACGCTATCCGGGGCGTCGGGCGTTTCGCCGGCATCGACGACGACGGCCGGCACGCCGCGTTTCTCCAGTTCTGCGCGGAGGATTTCCACGCGCTTGTTCGATGGGCTCAGGACGGCGTATTCGCCGGGCCGCCGGGCGGGGCTTCCGGGCTGGCGCGAGTCCTCGTCGATCCAACGGCGGATCGTCTCCGCGATCTTCGCCGCTTCGTCCGCGTCGTCCTCGCAGCGGAACTCCTCGACCGGCGGTCCGCGGCGCACGGCCGGGGACGGGTCTCGGACGACGAGGTCGCCGTCGAGGTCGTCGAACGGGACGCCCTCGAGGAACCGTTCGGCCCGGAGGCGGATCTCCTCGGTCGAGCGGTAGTTGCGGACGAGCCGCCGCACGTCGCAGACGGAGATGCCGGCGGAGCGGATGCTCCCGCCGTGGTCGAAGATGCGCTGGCGGGCGTCGCCGACGAACGTCAGGCCGTCCGGCTTGGGGCGCCCGGGGGTGTCGCCGACGACGGCGGCGAGAAAGCGCAGATGCGGCGGAGAGAGGTCCTGTGTTTCGTCCGCCACCGCCGCGGCGTAGCGAGTGGCGGGGTCTGCCGCGCCCCCGCCGAGCATCCGGACGGCGAGGTTCGCCGCGCCGCCGTAGGTCCGGAACCCCTCCGCTTCGGCGAGGGCCTCGAAGCGGCGGAATACGGGCCAGAGCTTCTTCTTCTCGGCGTCGTCGGGCTTCGTCCCGGGGCCTGGCAGGACGCGCCCGACGTAGTCCGACTCGCGCCGGATTCCGGCTCCGTCGATTGCCATCTCGTATTCCTGCCTCAGCCATCCGGGGCGCCGTGCGCCGGCGTAGCCGGCTTCGGCTGCGGCGCGCTTCATCAGCGCATCGCAGCGGGCGTTGTAGTCCCTGGCCGGGCCGGGACCGGAATCCGCCGCGACGCCGTTGGCGCGCAGGAACGCGGCGACGGCGTCGTTCACCGCGAGCACGTCGATGCGGGCGCGGACGGCGGGGTCGTCGCAGACGTCGTCGAGCCGGCGCGAGAGATCCTCGGCGAGCGTCGTGGAGAAGGTCGTGAGCAGGATGCGGTCTCCGGGGGCGTCGAACACGGCCCGCGCGAGGAAGTGGGCGCGGTGGAGCGCGACCGCGGTCTTGCCCGTCCCGGCCGCGCCGAGGACGACCGCCGCGCCGGGCGAGCGCGCCACGACGGCGTCGCGCTGGTCGGGCGAGAGCCAGGCGCGGAAACGCGCGAGAGACGCGGCGCGCCAGTAGTCGAGCGCTTCGGGCCGGCCGCCGTCGACGTCCTCGTCCGGCTCGACGAGTCCGGCCGCGACGCGCTCGCGGAGCCGTTTCTGCAGCTCGCTCCGCGAGGGATTGTCGAAGAGGGCGATCAGCTCGTCCTCGGGAAGGGCGCCGGGGTGCCGCGCGAACAGGTCGAGCAGGGCGATGCCGTCCGCGAGGTTCCGGACGGCGCCGACGTGCTCCCAGAGCACGCCCAGACGGAGCATCGTGCGGTCGGGGACCGCCTCCGGATCCGAGAACGGATTGGGCTCCGGCAGCCGGTCGGGGTCGGCGCCGGCGGCGTCCTCCTCCGCCGCCGCCTCGGCGAGCGCCTCCGCCTCCCTCGCGGGGTCGGGGTCCCACGACCCGAGGGAGCCCTCCGGGACGAGCGCCGCGAGGTCGATCGTCTCGGCCGCTTCGTAGTCGTGCAGGTTCGCGGCGAAGAACAGGGCGCCGCCGTCGCGCTCGACATAGAGCAGTCGAATCGTGCGGGAACCGCGGATCGAGCGGTATTCGGCGCCGGCCCGGTTGTGGAGCTTCTCCCAGTTGAGGCCCTTCGAACGGATGCCGAGACGCCAGCGGACGTATGCTTTTCGGGCGCGCGTGCGCGACTCCTCCGTGAGGGCGTCCACGTCCCGGAAAAACGACCTCGTCCCTCGGACGGGGATTTCCAGGTTCCTCTGCGGCGTCAGTTCCATGCCCGCCAGTCTACCAGACCCTGTTCTGCGCCGCAACTCCCGGAGCGGGGCCTCCGCGCTCTCCGCGGACTCCGCGTGAGCTTCATCGCTTGAGCGCCGGCCAGAGCGGGGTCTCCGCGCTCTCCGCGTGGAAAAGTTGCCGGCGCTTGTTTAGGTTGACCGCATGCTGTGTTATAATGCCTGGCGTTCGCGAACGACCCCAACCAACAACAAACACACAAAACCCAAAAAAGGAAAACCAAAAACATGCCCAAAATCAACTGGAAAAACGAAATCGGAAATCCCGTCTATCCTTCCTGCAAGACCATTCGTGACTGGTGCAGGATGTTCGGCGTGAAGCCGCGCTCCCGTTGCGGCTGGTTCCAGGTTCCGAAGACGAACCAGTGGCTCTGGTTCCCTTCCTCGAAAACCGAAAACTGGAGCAACCTCTATTCCAATCCCACGATCGTTGAGGAATACACCGGAAACGAGCAGGAGAAGGGCGATGGAGCCCTTCTTGCCCGGAAGAACCTGGAGAAGGTCGAGGAGGAGATCCGCAAGGAGGAAAACGGAGAGGTGGGCTGCCGGATCGTGTTTTTCCGGGACAACCGGAAGTTCGGAGCCATCGCGCCCCTGAAGCATGGCTTCGGCTTCCTTGGAGCCTTCCGGATCGACGACGAGGAGTCCCGCAGGATCGGCAAGTGCGTCTACAGGCGCGTGGAGGACAGCGTGGATCTGCCGGTCTAGGAAAAGGAGGGTCGCCTTGAAGGCTACCATCGTTCATTCGAACGCCGGCGACACGGACACGCGCGTCCTTGCCGCCCTGTGGGACGGCATCCCGGACGCCCGCGTCCTGGACGTCCGCCCCGGAACTCCCGGCGCCCGCCGCACCGTCGACGTGGCGATCGCGGAGGAGGATGACACGCTGGTCCTGTGCGGGCACGGAAGCCCGCAGGGCCTCTTCGACCCCGGCACGATGGCGCCCGGGGCCGACCTCGCCGCGATCGCGCGCAATCCG
The DNA here is from genome assembly GCA_946534745.1 of uncultured Verrucomicrobiota bacterium. Taxonomy (GTDB): domain Bacteria; phylum Verrucomicrobiota; class Kiritimatiellia; order RFP12; family UBA3636; genus UBA3636. Next base: position 13,346 of record CAMNDA010000360.1, read on the forward strand.
CCGTATCTCGTCGACGCGACCAACGCCCCCTCGATCCGCGCGCGCCGCGTGGTCGGCGTCTGGTGCTACGCGGCCGCGTTCGCGGAAAGCGTCGGACTGCGCGGCTTCTTCACCGGGATGTTCGTGAGCAATCCGCTGGAGGCGTCGTTCGTCGGCTGCCCCGGGCACGACTCCGCCGCGACGATCACGGAGCAGGAGGTCCTCTTCTGCCGCCGCGTGAACGCGCTGCTCCGCGCCGGTACGCCGCTGTCCGAGTGGATCCCCCGCCTCCACGCGCAGGCCGACCGCACCCTCGGCGTCGTGCGCTACAACTACGACCGCCTCCGCACGCGGAGCTAATGCGGATTCCCGTTCCCGTCTTTTCCCACGCGGAGTTCGCGGAGTCCGCGGAGTTTCTTTTCGTGGCGGCTGTGTCGCTTGCTTTCGAACCGAATTACTTCCGACATGCGGCTTGCGGCCGATGGCCGACGGTCGGCGGCGCTGTTCCCTTTTCCCCGTGGCACGCTTCTGCTAAAATCCGCCTTGTCCACGCGACCACCGGCCCCCAAGGATTCCTACTGCCCCCCGTAAGACGGAAACCCCGGGCCGAGCGCCTTCGTTTGAACCAAAACGACACAACCAACACGAGAACACGAACCATGCCCCTGCCCCCAGAACTAGCCGCTCAACTCCGCGCCGCATTTGCCGAGCACATCAACAACATACTGCCACACCACCCGGAGCGCCGCTTTCGCGAATGGCACGAAGAGAACATCGATCTTCTTGAGCGCGTCGCTGCGGTGGCCAGAAACCCGGATGCCCTGACGACGGATCTGGTGAAAGAACTCGTTTTCCCAGACCGAAACGGCATTTGCACTCTCGACCGGGGCAATCTGAGATACCAAATCGGACACAGAAGACCCATGCCGACAGTCGATGCTTTCGTTGAGCCCGTCTCCAATCTCCTTAGAATTCGAAACGCCGGCAGGAATCTTTCCCGAAATGAATACCACGACTTTCGGAAAAGATTTTTCAGGGCGGCCGGCATGGGGCTCCGCGCCGCAGCCAACCGCGTTGTCGTCGCCGTGTTCCCGGATCAATTCACCACGCCCGTCCCCGATGACAGAATGGTCGAGGCGCAGAGGGCCCTCGCCCGTCGGAGCTTTGTTCCGTTCCCCGCGTCGGACGTGTCTTGGTTCGACAGTGCTTCTCTCGTCGTTCGGGAATTGCGCGCAGTTCTCAACGGCAATGGTTTCGACGACGCCTACCTCTCCAGTTTCGTCTGGTTCGCACCCGAATACTTTTCCGTGCAAGGATGAAATCCGCCCGCAGGGGCGGTTGAATCGGGCTTCAAACCGCTTGAGCGCAAGGCCGGATCATGGCTCTGCGCTCTCTGCGTTCTCTGCGTGTTTTTCAACCGCTTGGGCGACTGCGCAGAGCAAGGTCTCCGCGAACTCCGCGGACTCCGCGTGGGCATTTTCCGCTTGAGCGCAATGGACTCCGCGAACTCCGCGTGAAAAAATTTCGTCGGCGTGTTTAGGTTCACCGCGTGTTGTGTTATACTGTCCGGCGTCCGCGAATCGTTCCGCGGAAAACCAACGAAAGGAAAACCAAAAACATGCCCAAAATCAACTGGAAAAACGAAATCGGAAATCCCGTCTATCCTTCCTGCAAGACTGTTCAAGACTGGTGCAGGCTCCTCGGCGTGCGCGCGCGCGTGAAACCTTGTTTCCAAATTCCTGGAACGGACAAGTGGCTCTGGTTTGCCAAGGCTGAAAACAAAACTACAAAGAACAGCTATTCCAATCCTTTCCTCGTGGAGGAATACACGGGACAGGGAAATGAGAAGGGCAATGAAGCCCTTCTTGCCAAGATGAACCTGGAAAGGGTGGAAGAGGAAATCCTCAAGGAGGAAAAGGGGGAAGCTGGCTTCCGAATCGTATTTTTCCGTGACAACCGGAAATTTGGAGCCATTGCTCCACTGAAGCATGGTTTCGGTTTCCTGGGCGTTTTCCGGATTGATGCCGAAGAATCCAGAAATGCCGGAAAATGCGTCTACAAGCGCGTTTTCGACGAAGTGGAGCTTCCTTGATCGTTGGATTGTGCGTGTCGCG
>CAMNDA010000361.1 GCA_946534745.1 uncultured Verrucomicrobiota bacterium
GCGGGCGCCGGTGCGGGCCGCGACGGCCGCGGCGGCGGTGCCCTTGCCGGCGCCGGGGGCGCCGAGGAAGACGACGATGTTCTTCATGGGTTGGAAGGTTGGTTGTTTGAAAGTTTAAAGTTGAAAGGGTCGAAGAGGTTGAAAGGCGGGAGGGGGAGGGGAGGGAAAGAAACGAGCCCGGCGGAGGGCCGGGCTCGCGGGGGAATCACTGTCCAAGCATGGAGCCCGGGAGGTTGGGGGCGGTTTCCCAGGAGTGCGTCTCGGCCCACGGCAGGTCCGTCCCCTCCGGGTCGGCCATGGCCTTGCAGCCGGAGCCGAGAGCGAGCGCGAGGGCGGCCGCCGCGAGGACGGCCGCCAGGGTGCGCGGGCGCTTAGTAGATGACCGCATCGCCGGGCTCGACCGGGATCTGCTCCCAGCCGTACATGTTCTCGCCGATCGTCAGGCCGTCGTCGCTCGGCGGGTTGATGAGGCGGATGCGGGTGACGATGACGTCCTCGCCGTCGGCGCCCTTGCGGTGGACCATGAGCTCGACGGGCTGGAACTCGCCCTCGGGCATCACCTCGGCCCTGGCCTCCGGCGTGAGCTCGACGATCACGAAGGAGAACTCGCGGTTGACCTCGCGGACCTTGCCCTTCACGCCGGGCGAGAGGGCGACCAGGCCGGTGCCGCGGCCGATGCCGGTATCCCCGCCGGTCTGGCTGTCGCGCAGGATCCGGATCTGCTCCTCGAGGCGGGCGATCGTGGTCTGCTGCTCCTGGATGAGCTGGTCCTTCTCGGCGATCTGGTCGTTGAGCATCGCGATCTGGTCGTTGAGCTCGGCCTTCTCGCGCTCGAGGCGGGCGATCTCGTTGTCCTTCTGGACGATGACGTTCTCGAGCTCCTCGATCTTCTTGTTCAGCTCGGTGATCGTGGCGAGGTTGGCGCGGCGCTGCTGCTTCTCCTCGTTGAGGAGGCCGGCCACCTCGTCCAGCTGCATGCGGAGCGTGATGAGCTGCTGGCGGGTCGTGTTGAGGCGCTTGATCTGGGCGTCGGCGCGCTCGAGCGTGTCCTGCAGCAGGTCGTGCATCGTGCCGGCTCCTTCGACGATCGGCGCGCCCTGCATGTCGCGGTCGATCATCATCGCGCCCGGCTTCTCCGGGTTCGGGACCATGTGGTAGTAGGAGGCGAGCTGGTCCTTGGCCTGGCGGGTGCCGAGGTTCACGAAGGTCGTGCCGGCGGTCTCGAGGGCGTTGGAGTAGGTGGGCCAGAACTCGGACATCTCCGGGTCGTCGTTCACGCGGTCGGTGACCTCGTCCACGTCCCACTCCGTGTGGTCGGGCGTCCCGTCGAACTCCGGCTGCTCCGTCTCGATCGTCGCGGCGATGCGCGTCACGTACTGCTCGAGCATGTTCGTGCGGCCGATGAGAAGCTCGCGCTTGTTGAAGTTCAGGACGCCGAGGACGAACGCGGCGACGCTGAAGAGGAAGACGAAGATGGTGAGAACCTTGAGAAGCTTGCCCATGGCGGAAGTCCTGGCTTGACGGGTGACGCGGCGTGGGATGCCGTTGGCGGGAAGAATACCCCAAACGGGGCGGAAAAGCAACCGGAAAAAGATGGGGCGGGGGAGGACCGCGCAAAAGCGGCGGCCCGGGCGCTACTCGACGGTCTCCGGGACGATGCCCGGAACGCCGCAGAGCAGCTTCAGGACCGGGCCCGGGCGCGCGAGCGGGGCCGAGGTGTCGATCCGGAGCGAGCGGCGGACCCCGCCGCCCTCGACGGGGGTCGCGGAGTAGGCCGCGAGCGAGGCGCCGGCCGCGACGAGCGCCGCGGTGGCGGCCTCGGCCGCGGCGTCGTCCGGCGCGCGGAAGACGACGCGCATCTCGTGCTTGGCGGTGCCGACGCGCCGGTCGACGAGGCGGAAGACCTCGAGGCCCGCGAGCGCGAGCGCGGTGGCCGCGCCGGCGATCGCGTAGAGCCCGCCGCCGACGGCGACGCCGATCGCGGCCGTGGTCCAGATGCCCGCCGCGGAGGTGAGCCCTACGACGAAGCGCTTCTGCAGGACGATCATGCCGGCGCCGATGAAGCCGATGCCGGAGACGATCTGCGAGGCGACGCGGGAGACGTCGACGCGCACGGAGCCGTCCGAGCCCGGGGGGAGCGTGGCGAGGACGGCCCCGAGGTCGAACCCGTACTGCGAGACGATCATGAAGAGGCACGAGCCGAGCGCGACGAGGAAGTGCGTGCGCAGCCCGGCCTCCTTGGCGCGGTATTCGCGCTCGAGTCCGATGAGCCCGCCGAGCAGGGCGGCGAGCGCGAGGCGGAGGAGTAGGGTGGGGGTCATGGGGCGGAGCATAGCACACGCGCCCCCGCGCGGGCAACAGCGAAAAGCGGAACGCGCGCCGTCAGGGCGCGGCGCGGAGGGCGCGCGCGAGGCGCGGGAGCGCGGGGTCGCGCGCGCCGAGCGTGGCGAGGATGTCGCCCGGGCGCGCCCAGTGCGCGGCGAGGCGGCGGGCGGCGTCCGGCGAGTCGACGCACTCGGCGTGGAGGCCGAGGTCGTCGAGGTCGGAGGCGAGGTCCTCCGAGCGGACGGAGCGGTCCGCCGTTCCGCCCGCGTCGAAGACCGGCAGCAGGACGAGCAGGTCGTGCGGGCGGAGCTCGGCGGCGAACATCGCCGCGAGGTCCGCGCGCATCGCGCGGAGCGGGCCGTAGCCGTGCGGGCGCCAGATCGCGCAGAGGCGCTCGCTGCGCTCGCGGAGGGCGCGGAGCGTGGCGCGCAGCTTCTCCGTGTTGTGCGCGTAGTCGTCGACGACGCGGACTCCGTCCGGCCGCGATCCGACGAGCTCCATGCGCCGCGCGAGGCCGCGGAACGAGGCGAGCGCGGGCGCGAGCGCCGCGCGCGGGGCGCCGAGCGCGAGCGCCATCCGGCAGGCGAGGAGCGCGTCCTGCGCGTGGTGCAGGCCGGGCAGCGGGATCGCGAGGCGCTCGCCCTCGAAGGGGAACGAGACCGACCAGTCGCCCTCCTCGGCGCCCTCGGGCGGCGGCTCGCCGCGGGCGTCGAGGACGGGCCCGGAGACCTGCGAGAGGAAGCGGTCGAAGAGGGCGTTCGTCTCGTCGAGCGGAAAGTGGTCGGCCGAGGCGTTGAGCAGGAGCGCCGCGTCGGGGCGGAAGGCGAGGATCTGGCGCGAGCTTTCGTCCACCTCCGCGACGCAGAGCGGGCCGTCGCCGCGCAGGACGGCGCCCGTGCGCGCGGGGCCGGCCCAGTTGAGGCAGGGCGCGCC
>CAMNDA010000362.1 GCA_946534745.1 uncultured Verrucomicrobiota bacterium
CGCTGGCCTCGATTTCGGGATGGGCGTCGAGGAAAGACTCTGCCAATTCGACGTTGCGGGCGTTGCCGCGCGCGAAGCACGAGCTGCCCATGCAGATGACGATGCTTTTCATGAATGGAGGGAGCAGGGGCCGCCGACGCAACCACCTTTGCAGGACATTACTTCTAGGAAGTTGCCGGGGAGCTTCCCTGCGGCGTAAAGGCGGATCAGGGAGACCGACTTGCGGTCGAGCCCGTCGATGAAGCGGGAGTCGAGCTTGAAGTCCGGCGGAAGTTCGTCCTTGAGGCCTTCGAGAACGGACTTGGTGACGCCGCAACTCTTGGCGTAGTTGCGGGCGTCCTCGCGCGCCGGGCGGTCGAGCTTCGCCGGTTCGAGCGCGACAGGGGCGATCTTGCGCGCGGCGAAGACGGCGCCGAGCTCCTCGAAGGAGAGGACGAAGTCGACGTTCTCGCGGCGCAGCGCCTCGTCGCGCTTGGCGATGCAGGGGCCGACGAAGACGACGCGGTTGTCCGGCCGGCGCTCCTTGGCGATGCGCGCGGCGTAGGCCATGGGCGAGGGCGTGTCCGAGACGTGCGGCAGGAACGCCGGCAGGTGCTTGCGCACCAGGTTCACCCACGCCGGGCAGCACGAGGTCGTCATGATCCCCTTGCCCTCCTTCTGGCGATCGACGAACTCGCGCGCCTCGTGCTCGGTGGTCATCTCCGCGCCGCGCGCGACCTCGATCACGTCGTCGAACCCGAGCGCGCGGATCGCGGCGAAGAGCTGCTCGACGCTGCCCGGGAACTGCCACGCCGCGGCGGGGGCGACGACGGCGGTGAGCTTCTCGCCGGCGCGCAGCGCGCAGAGCAGCTGCACGAGCTGCGACTTCTCCATCACGGCCGAGAAGGGGCACGCGCGGAAGCACGCGCCGCAGAAGATGCACTTGGCGAAGTCGATGCGCGCGTGGCCGTGCGCGTCCTTGCGGATGGCGCCGACGGGGCACGCGGCCTCGCAGGGCACCGACACCTCCACGATCGCCTTGTAGGGGCAGACCTGGGCGCACTTGCCGCAGCGCACGCACGCCGCCTCGTTGATCGACGAGCGCCCGCGCGCGACCGTGACCGCCTTCTTCGGGCAGTTCCACTCGCAGGGGCGGGCGAAGCAGCCGCGGCAGTTGTCCGTCACCATGAACGCGCGGTCGCGGCAGCCGTCGCAGCCCGCGGAGCAGACCGTGATCGGGTCGCCGCGCGGCGGCGGCGCCTCGCGCATCTCCTCGAGGTAGGAGCGCAGCGTGCGGGCCTCGTCCGTCTCGTTCTCGCAGGAGAAGCCCAGCAGCGCCATGATGCGGTACTTGAGCACCGCGCGGTCGTGCCAGACCGAGGAGCGGCTGAACGGCGCGTCCCGCGGGCGCATCTCCACGGGGATGCGGTCGATCGTCTCCGCCAGGTTGCCCGCGTCGAACGCGCGGACGAGGCGGATCATGAGCTCGCGGCGGATGATTTCGGCACCGTTGGTCATGCGAGGGCCTCCGGGGGGATCGGCTCGCCGAGGGCGTCCGCGATGGCGGCCACGACCGTGGCCGGCGTGGCGTGGGGGACCACGGTCTCGCCGACCTTCACGAACGGCGCGTTGCAGACGCCGTTGGCGTCGCACAGGTCGAGGCAGGTGCAGCCGGAGACGTCCACACGGCCCTTCCAGGCGGCGGGGAGGCGGTTTTCGAGATCGACGAGCTTCGACGAGCCGAGCAGGTAGCACGTCGTGCCGATGCAGACTTTGACGCAGATGGTGTCCATGGAACGATGGAGTTGGGGTGACGGGTTCAATACGATATAAAAATATCGATATAAAAGCAAGCGATTTCTCCTCGCTCTTGCCCCGGCGCGGCGGAGTGTGCTAGACTGCCGCGGCATGGAAGCCAAGCTACGCCCCGACGCCCTGCCTCTGCCGACGATCCGCCGGTATCCGGTGTATTTGCGCGCCGTCCGCGCGCGGAGGGCGCGCGGCGAGGCGAACGTCTCCAGCGCGGCCCTTGCCGCGGAGCTCGGGCTCGACCCGGTGCTGGTGCGCAAGGACCTCGCGATGTCCGGCGTCGCGGGGAAGCCGCGCGTGGGGCATTCCTCCGCGGCGCTCGAGGCCGCGCTCGAGGCCGCGCTCGGATGGGACAACGTCTCCGATGCGGCGCTGGTCGGGGCGGGTTCGCTCGGGCGGGCGTTGCTCGGCTACCGCGGCTTCCGCGAGCAGGGGCTCTCGATCGCGGTGGCGTTCGACGGCGACCCGGCGCTCGACGGTCTCGAGATCCGGGGCGTCCGCGTGCGGCCGATGAAGGACCTCGTGCGCCTCGTGCGCCGGCTTTCGCTCCGGCTCGGCATTCTCACGGTGCCGGAGGAGGCGGCGCAGGCGTGCGCGGACCTGCTCGTCGCGGCGGGTGTGCGCGGGATCTGGAACTTCGCGCCGGTGCAGCTCGACATTCCGCCGGGCGTGGTGGTGCAGAACATGGACCTGGCGCAGTCCCTCGCCGTGCTCTCCCATTCGCTGGAGACCGCCGCCATCCCCTCCCCTGCCCGCGCCCGCCGACCATGAACGACATCCCCTTCGTCCGCGTCGAGGGGCGCGGCCTCGTCGACGCCCGCGGAGACGCGTTCTTCATCCGCGGCACGAACCTCGGGGCGCCTCTACCCGGCCCGCACCGCCTCCCCGCGGCATCCCGCATCGCGGCGGCGGGGTCGTTCAGGGGGCGGGGAGCTTGAAGCCGGTCCCGACGAACTGGGCAATGTCGCGGCCGGTGTCGTCGGCGACGTCGACATTGACGACGCAGGAGCTGCGGCCGTCCTTGCGCCAGCGGGCGGTGGCGACGAGCCGCGAGCCCTTGGGCGCGGCGAGGAAGCTGACCGAGACCTGCTGGGCGACGGTCGAGCGGCCGGGGCCGTTCGTGAGCGCCGCGAAGGCGAAGTCGGCGAGCGTGAAGATCGCGCCGCCCATCACGCCGCCGTGCGCGTTGCGGTGGCGCTCCGCGAGCGCGAGGCTCGCGACGGCGTGGCGCTCGTCGCGCTCCTCGAGCGTGATTCCGTTCTCGGTCGCGAACCGGTCGTTGGAGAAGAACTTCCTGGCTGTCTCGATGTCCATGGCCGCGGAGTCTACCACAACCGCGCCTGCGGCGAAAGCAATCGTTCCGGCGCCTGTCGGCGCCGCAAGGGCGACGGTCAGCGAGCGGCCGCCTCGCCGGTGCCGATGCCCTGGAGGATGCCGGCGATGCCGGTGGCGGCGACGTCGGACACGATCTTGCCGTCCTCGTCGAAGGAGTAGAAGTTCATCACGGACGTGGAGAACGACCGGCCGTTCGGCTCGATGCCCGCGAAGGGCGCCGCGCCGGTGAAGGTGCCGGTGCAGGTCCAGCGCACGGCGACGGTCCTCTCGTCCGCGACCATCTCCTCCAGCTTCCAGTGCACGTCCGGGAAGCTCGCGCGCATCAGCGACACGACGGAGAGGTAGCCCTCCGCGCCGTGGAGCGGCTCGGGCGAGACGGGCGTCGCGAAGGCGGCCTTCTCGGAGATGAGCTCGCGCCCAAGCGCGAGGTCGTTCTCGTTGATGCAGGTCTCGAAGCGGCGCATCGCGGCCTTGTTGCGCTCGATCGGATCGACCCGGGCGGAGTCGTCGCGGCGGAACGCCCGGACGACGCGCCCGATGTACATCGAGTGGACGCCGGCCGGGAAGTCGGCGTAGAGCGCCTTCGGCACGTCGCGCATCCCGTCCGGCTCGAACGGCGCCGAATACATCAGCTCGCATTCGTAGACCGCCTGCGCCTCCTCGTAGTAGGGCGTGCCGTTCGCGGTGTAGGCCAGGTGCAGCCCGAGCGCGGCGGCCTTGTCGCCGTCGCGCCCGCTATGGCGGCCCATGTAGGCGAGGACGTCCGCCTGCTTCTCCTTGTCGAACGCCATCACGGTGAAGTGCGTGGCGCCGTCGAGGAACTTCTTCGTGTGGCGCGACTCCGCCACGTAGACCGTCACGGCGTCGTTGCGGCCCCAGAGCGTGCCGAGCGCGCCCCAGCCGATGGTCATCGCGTTGCTCTTCTCGCGGTCGCCGGCGCACAGCAGCATCCCGCGTCCCGTGAAGACTGTGAAGGGATTCTCCGTGAACTCCTTCTTCACGTCGAAGTCGCGGAACGCGGGCGCGGGCTCGGTGGCGGCCGCAAAGGACGCCGCGAAGGCGGCAAGGGCGGATGCAAGCAGGAAGGTCTTCATCGCGCGGCTCCTACCACTTCACGGGTTCGTTCAGGATGGTGCCGTCGGACGGGTTGACGGCGCCGGGGGCGGCGGCGACATACTGGACGCAGAGCATCACGAGGGGCTTGTCGCCCGTGTTGCGAACGGCGCGCTTGCCGGCGGGGGCGACGCGGACGACGCTGCCCTCCTTCACCGGGATGTTCGTGCCGTCGACCTGGTACTGCCCTTCGCCCGCGAGGAAGAAGTAGAGCTCCTCGTGGTCCTTGTGGACATGGTAGAAGCCGCCTTCGGTCCCGGGCGCGAAGACCTGGAAGGAGAAGTCGGCGCCGCCGGCCTTCACGGGCGCGCCGCCGAAGACCTTGCCGGGGATCTTGACGCCGGGGCCGAGTTCGAGCTCGTAGTCCTTCAACTCGGACAGCGGCCCGAGATCGATGGCGGTGGCGTTGGGGATGTCGCAGGTGGTCTGGATTGTTTTCATGGTGTGGGTTTCTGTTGTGGGTTGGTTGTGTTCAAAGATTCCCAGGGTCAAAGGCGACTCCGTCGCCGTTCCGGGTTCGAAGTCCGCTGCGCGGACGTTCCGGAGAGGGTTTTCCCGAGCAGGCGTTCGAGCGTCTCGGACTCTTTGCGGTCGAGTCCGGCATAGAGGAAGCGGGCGAACCGGCGCGAAATCGCGTCGAAGGCCGGGCGAAGCGCCGCGCCTTCGGGGGTGAGGCGCACGACGACGCTGCGGGCGTCAGTCGCGGACGGGACGCGCGCGACGTAGCCGAGCGCCTCGAGCTTGTCCACGAGGATCGTCGTCGTGGGCTTCGTCCGGCGGGCGAACGCGGCGATTTCGTGCATCGTGGCCTCGCCCTTTTGAAAAAGGATGGCGAACACGTCGCCGTGCGACGGCGCGAGACCCTTCAGGCCCGCCGCCGCCAGTTCGGCGACGAGCCATCGGTCCGCGCGCTCGTGCGCCACCGCCAGAAGATGTCCCAGGTTGCGTTGCACGGGCCCGGAGTATAGTTAGACATCTAACGAAAGTCAAGCGCGATTCTTCGTGTGGTGCCCTGCTCATGCGAAAAGGTCGGCGGCCGTCACGCCGGGGTGGTGGTATTGCAGTTCGGGACGGACGCGACGGCCGCGGATCGTCATCGCCTGGCGCGGGCAGAAGTGGACGCAGGCCATGCAGTGCGCGCAGCGGCCGCGCTCCCGGATGCGCGCGCGGCCGCCGGCGACCTCGATGTTCGAGCACGGGCAGACCTTCGCGCAAAGGCCGCAGCCGTTGCAGCGGCCCGGGTCGGGCTCCTGGCGGAACGCCCACGAGACGAGCGCGGCGCCCGTCCGCGTGGCGGCAAGCGCGGCGGCGAACGATCCGCGGACTTCGCGCAGGTCGCGCCGGCCGGCCTCGACGTCGCGCGCGATGGCGTCGATCCCGGCTTCCGCCGCCGCGCAGCGGCGAGGGTGAAGTAGACGATCATGGCGCGGAGTCTACCACAACCGCGCCCCGGAACGGAAGCGCAATCAGGCGCCAAAGGCCGAAAGGGAAACGGCGCTACTCGCCTGAAAACTCGACAATGGCGCTCGTGCGGCCGGCGAGGGAGAGGACGACGACGCGTTCCGTTCCCGCCGTGTGGATCGTGGGGACGAGCTCGTCGCCGAACTTGGCCTCATCCCGAAGACGGAGGTGGCCACGGTCAGCCGCTCCTTGCAGGCGGGGACGCGGACGATCTCGACCTGGCGCGAGACGAGCAGCTGGGTGGAGCCGCGCTCGCCGAAGAAGCGTTTCAGGACGGGCTCCGAGTCGATCCACATCTCCGAGCAGTCCTGCATCATCTGCAGGGCGGAGCAGAGCTTGAGCCGGCCTTCGGCGTCGCAGTTGCTGATCGTGGCGAGAAAATCAAGGGCGTACATGGGAGGTGTTCGTCTTGTTGGCGGTTACGGTTCGGCGGCGCCTTGCGCCTTCCACGCGCGCTCGCGGCGGACCGCGGCGCGGATCGGCGCGGAGACCGACGCGACCGTCCGGCGCGCGAGCGTCCGCTCCACCGCGCGGCGCGCCTCCTCGAAGGGAGCCTCGAGCGCGGCGGCGATGTTGCGCCCGACGGGGCAGCGCGGGTTCGGGTGCGCGTGCAGGTCGATCACCTCGTGCTTCGCGCCGACGACGGCGCGGTGGACCTCCAGCAGCGTGATCTCGCGCGCCGGACGCGCCAGCGCCGCGCCGCGGGCGCCGCGGACCGTCCGCACCAGCCCCGCGCGCCGGAGCGCGCCGAGCAGGCGCCGCACGAGCACGGGGTGCGTGCCGACGCTGGCGGCCAGCAGCGCCGACGACGGCGCGGCGCCGTCCAGCACGTCCAGCATCGCCAGGACATGGAGGCTCATCGCGAATTTCGAAGGGGTTTGCATGGCTCCGTTCTTCCGGTTCCGGCCGTGCGGGCCGGACTCGCGTTCGCCTTCCGCAGGCGGCGAACGGGGAGACTAGCAGAACCGACATGTAATGTCAATGGTTACAACTCAGCGCCCTCCGCGGGCTCTGCGTGAGGGGCGGGCTCCTTCGCGCCCTCTCCGGATTCCGCGTGGGTGGCGGGCGCATTCGCGGCGGAAACCGCGGCTTCCATTTCGCGGAGGCGGTCAAGAAGGGGGCGCCCCCCGGTTTCCAGAGCGATTTGTTCGACGGTTTCGCAGTCGATGTCCATGTCGGAGAGCCGCGCGCCGCGCGACATCAGGAACGGAACGGCCGCGAGACATCCCCACGCGACCGCTCCGTGGAGAAGGGTCGAGCCGGACGGCCGCTGGTCGTAGACGGGATGGCGCGAACGGTCCAAAAGCATGGCGAGGATGTCGAGCGGAGGATCGCCCTCTTGCTGGAGACAGAGTTCCAGAGGATCGGTTCCGGTTGGCGAGGCGTCGGGGTCGCAACCCCGGTCGAGCAGAGCCCGGCAGAGATCGGCGCGGCGCACGGAAATCGCCGCCGCGAGCGGCGTTTCGAACCAGGAGTCGAGGCGTTCCGGCGCTTCGGCGGCGAGCGCGAGGAACGCTTCGTCTTCGCCGTTCTCGATCATCTTGGAGAACGAAACGGTCGTTGCGGGCGATGCGTTCATCATGGCGCGAGGAGGGCAAGGCGTTTCAT
>CAMNDA010000363.1 GCA_946534745.1 uncultured Verrucomicrobiota bacterium
CCGCCGCCGCGTCGTTCGGACATGGCCGCGAGTATACGGCATCCGCCCCCGCCGCCGCAAGTCGGCCCTGTTCTCATTGGGTGGAAGGGGTTGAAGCGGTTGGGACTGTCCACCAACGCTCAATGTCCACCAATCGTCAATGCCAACAATGACAATGGCTATTGGCGGGACAGCCAAGCTTCCAGACGCCGCGAGTCCGCGAGCATTTCGCCGTCCGCCCGTGACCGTGGCGACCGCGACTGCAGGATGCGGGCCGCCCGCGAGAAATCAGCAATCGCCTCTCGGAAGTGGGATCGGCGCTCCATGCGGAGGCAACCCCGCCAATAGAGGAACTCGGGGGTGCGACCACGGAGCGTTCCGGCGAAGGCGATCGTTTTCGCGAGGCCGATCTTGGGATGCGTCCCGCCGATTCCCGCGGGGGCGATGCGGATGGGCCGCCCGTCCGCGAGCATCGCAAGGAATCCCGCGGCGTCGACCATTTCCGAGAGACTGACCTCCGATACGGGGGCCATCCGAAGGACGGATCGAAAGAGCCGGGCGGCGCGCGCGAGGTCCCGAGGCACTCCGTAGCCGGCCGCCGCCGCGACGCCGAGGCAAAGATCCGCGGATCGATCCCCGCCCCGGCGGGCCCGCCGTAGCCAGCGGATGCATTCCGTTGGGCGTCCCAGCATGGAGCAGGTCATCGCGGCGTTGAACGCGCCGAAGCAAGCGCCGGCCTCGGCCGAGCGGATTTCCCACGCGAGGCCCTCTTCGCGCGTGGCAGGATCTTCCGCAAGGCGTCCCCCGTATTCGCACATGGCGTCCGCGTCGCCAGCCAGGGCTCGCTGTCGCAGCGTGGCGCGAGCATCGCGCCTCATTCGCGGGATCGGCTTGGCTCGCGACGGGGTTTGGGCTGTGCGTTTCATTTCGGTTTTTCTCTCGTTGCGCTCTTTGCGGCGAAGGGGAATGGGGACGGGCGGACCCCGCCACGGCGGGTTGCGACGAGGGCGAGGATAGAGGAGGGGCGGGACCATGTCAAGGGGTTTTGGCCCCGATTTTGCTTTTCCCACACTTTCCCACAATTGACACCATTCCCTTCCGCGCGGCGATTCTGCATCCAGACCCTCGCTCGCGCCGGGATTCGCCGCCCGAAACGCCCGTCGTTCCCGATTGTCTTCCAGTCGATTCCACCGTGTGTGAAACTTATGCATTTATCCGCTCTGTGAGCGCATATAGTGATGAAAATCACGCACGGTGTAATCGACAGGAAAGCGCGGGCTGCCGCGGGGCCAGGGGACGCTCCGTAAATCTCACTTCGCGGTCTTCGCGAACTTCGCGCGGGAGACTCCCCCAGCCTCGCTTCGCTCGGCAGCCCCCTCGGGGAGGGGGCCGGCTTCGCCGCGGACTACAGCGGCTCGGAGGGGGCGTCGAGCTCGTCGGGCGCGGGGGCGTCGAGGTCGGGGCCGGGCAGGTCGGAGGGCGAGGCGGCGGGATCGGCGAGCGGGGCCTCCGGCGCGTCGTCGGGGGGCGGGAGATCGGGCGCGTCGTCCGGCCGGGCGGTGAGGATCGTGACGGGCGGGAGCGGGCGTTCGAGGCGCGCCTTGATCGCGAGGAGGCCGGCGACGAGGAGCGCGACGAAAAGAAGCGCGCAGACGAACGCCGTCGTGCGGTGGTGCAGGCAGATCGCGGCGAGGACGGGGTGCTCCATGTACCAGACCGTGCGCCTCGCCTTCCTCTCGGAGAAGCCGGCGTCGGGGAACGCGAGGCCGGGGTCATGCGCGCGGAGGAACGCCTCCGCGGCGCGCAGCTCCGCTTCGGTGAACTCGGGAGGTTCCTTCCTGGTGGATTCGTCCGTCATGTCGTCTTCCCTTCCCCGCCGGCGCGGCGGGCGGCGAGCGCCGCGGCGAGCTTCCGCATCGCGTTGTGGAGGATCACCCCCACGTTGCTTTCCGAGAGGCCCGTCTCCTCCGCGATCTCCCGGTAGGAGCGGCCCTCGTAGACCTTGAGCACCACGAGCTCGCGCTCGCGCGGCGGGAGCGAGGCGAGCGCCTCGGCGGCGGCCGCGGCGCCGTCGGAGAGCGCGTCCGCGCCGCCCTGGCCGGGCGAGGGCGGCGTCGAGAGCCCGCGCTCCTCCGCGCCGCGGCGGTGCAGCTCGGCGCGGCGCGCGGAGGCGCGCATCGCGTCGACCGCGAGGTTGTGCGCGGTGGTGCGGAGCCAGGCCGTCATCCGGGCGTCGGGCTCGAGCGGCCCCTTCCAGAGCTGCGCGAACTTCACGAAGACGTCCTGGACGACGTCCTCCGCCTCCGAGGCGCTTCCGAGCAGGCGCGCGACGTAGACGAGCAGCGGGCGGCCGTACTGCGCCACCACCCGTTCGTAGCCTTCGCGCCTGGAGGGGGTCCGTTCCATCGGGACAGCGATTCTACAGGATTCGCGCGGGCGGCGCAACGCCTTGCGGGCACGTCGCCTTCGTGCTATCATCGCCGGCCATGAAAGCATACGACGAATCGGCCATCCAGACGCTCAAGGGACTGGAGCACATCCGCCTGCGCCTCGGCATGTACATCGGGCGCAAGGGCGACGGCTCCGACTACATGGACGGCATCTACATCCTCCTCAAGGAGGTGTTCGACAACGCCATCGACGAGTTCATTTCCGGCTTCGGCCGCAAGGTCGAGCTGACGGTCGACGAAACCTCCGTCACCTGCCGCGACTACGGCCGCGGCATCCCCCTCGGCAAGCTCCGCGAGTGCGTGAGCGAGCTCAACACCGGCGGCAAGTTCAACAACGACGTCTTCCAGTTCTCCGTCGGCATGAACGGCGTCGGCACGAAGGCCGTCAACGCCCTCTCCTCGAAGTTCCTCGCCCGCTCCGTGCGCGACGGCCAGTTCGCCCAGGTCGAGTTCGAGCGCGGCCTGCTCGTGAACGAGACCAAGGGCCGCACCGACGAGCGCAACGGCACCTACGTCGCCTTCACGCCCGACGCGACGATCTTCAAGGGCTACCGGTTCCGGCCGGAGTTCGTCGAGCGCCGCGTCCGCTTCTCCGCCTACCTCAACCCCGGCCTCGCGATCTACCTCAACGGCCAGTCCTTCCGCGCCGACAACGGCCTGCTGGACCTGATGGCCGACGAGGCGCAGTTCGAGAAGATCTACAAGCCGATCCACCACCGCGAGAAGGACCTCGAGATCTGCTTCACGCACACGAACCGCTTCGGCGAGGACTACTTCTCGTTCGTGAACGGCCAGTACACCGGCGACGGCGGCACGCACCTCTCCGCCTTCCGCGAGGGCGTCGCGCGCGGCCTCAACGAGTTCAGCGCGAAGCAGAAGTTCGAGCCGGACGACATCCGCGAGGGCATCGTCGGCGCCATCGCGATCCGGATGCAGGAGCCTCAGTTCGAGTCGCAGACGAAGAACAAGCTCGTGAGCGTCGAGGTCAAGGACCTCGTCCCGCGCATCAAGCAGATCGTCGTCGAGGAGCTCAACCGCAACCCCGAGGCGGCGCGCAAGCTCATCGAGAAGATCGAGGACACGCAGAAGCTCCGCAAGGAGCTCAACTCCGTCAAGAAGGCCGCGCGCGAGCGCAGCAAGAGCGTCTCGATCCGCATCCCGCAGCTGCGCGACTGCAAGCAGCACTACGACGCGAAGCGCCAGAAGGGCCTCGGCACCGAGATCTTCATCGTCGAGGGCAAGTCCGCCGGCGGCACGCTCACGCTCTCGCGCGACGCCGACCGCCAGGCCGTCTTCATGCTCCGCGGCAAGCCCCTCAACACCGTCGCCACGAAGCGCGACGTGCTCTACAAGAACGAGGAGCTCTACAACCTGATGTGCGCGCTCGACATCGGCGACAGCGTGGACAACCT